>JBJMLJ010000207.1:0-9076 GCA_045805365.1 Thermoleophilaceae bacterium | reverse complement strand
CACACCAGCGGCAGTACTTGCGCAGCTCGATCCGATCCGGATCGTTGCGCCGGGACTTCTCCGTCTGGTAGTTGCGCCGCTTGCACTCCTCGCACGCGAGGGTGACGGCGATTCTCACGTCTCCGCGGGCCATGGCTCCTGAAATAGCTGGGGGACTGACGCCCGAAAAAGCCCCTCTCCGGGGGCCGCTTCGGAGTCTAGCGCGGGCTTCGGGACCTTCGCCGTTCGTCGAGCGCGTCGAGCACCTTCGCATCGGTCCGGGTGTCGAATTTCCGCGCGAAGTCGGATCCGCTCTCGAGCAGGCGATCGAGGTCGGCGGTCGTCAGGGTCACCGGGTGCGGCGCGTCGAGCCGCTCGAAGGAGACGAACCGCCTGTTGTCACGCGCGACCCTGAGCGACTTGTCGTTGAGCAGCACGGTGGCGAAGAAGGACTCACTCGGGATCGCCACGCGGCGGTAGTAGCGCATGAGCCGCGGCCGATCGCGGGCGGCGGCGAGCACCGCCTTGAGGGCCGGGCGACTCAGGGTCAGCCAGTCCGCGGAGACGAAGCAGCGGAACCCGTCGCGGAAGGGCAGCCTTGCCCGCCTTATTCCGAGCTGCGCGGACAGCTCCCCGGGGTACTCGCGCAGGTAGGCAAACGGGCGGATCGGCCTCGGCAGGTGCGGCGTCGCCGCCGGCGCCGCATAGTGGCGATAGGCGTAGCGGAGGAAGAACTCCTCGTACGGCGGCTCCGGGCGACGGCTCGTATCGAGCTCCCAGGCGTGGCCGAGCAGCGCGTCGTGCTTCTCCTCGGCCAGGCGGTCCTCGATCGCCGCCATCGGCCGCAGCGGATAGTCCTGGCCGGAGAGGACCAGCAGCCAGTCGGGGTCGAGCCGCTCCGCCGCATGCTCCAGCGCCGCCAGCAGCATCAGCAATTGCGTCCAGCGGCCCCAGCCGAAGTCGATCCCGTCGTGCAGCGGGTGGGCGCCGAGATCCTCGAGCGCCGACTCGTCGAGCGGCTCGCGGTTCGGGTCGTGGCGGACCAGCACCTCGGCTCCCGGCCCCTCCTTCAGGACGGACACGAGTCGGAGCAGCTGGTCCGTATTGCGATGCGAGACGACGACGTAGGCGATCCGCACGATCGGATGATGCACGACGTGCCCGGCCGGGTTACATTGGACCGGGATGGCGTCGGGGAACGTGGAGCACGTGAAGCAGGCGTGGAAGCAGCTAGAGCGTGAGGGTCACGCCACTGGCATGGACGCGCTCTTCGAGCTCTGCCACCCGGAATGCGAGTTCCGACCGGCGGCCAGCCGCGGCGAGGTTCTGCACGGCGTCGAGGCCGCCCGCCTCTTCTTTCGCGAGCAGCGAAACGCGGGCGCCGACATCAAGGTCTCGGCGTACAGCTTCCGCCAGAAGGAGGACTCGGTAGAGGTCCTCGGATGGATCAGGCTGCTGGGAGCGGATGGCGTGATGGCCGACTCCCAGGGCCGCTGGACCTACCGCTTCCGCGACGGCCAGATCGTCGAGGCGGACTACTCGCCGGCCACCGTCGCGGCCGCCTGAGCAGCCTCGCCGCGCGCGCCTAGAATGGCCTGACCACGCCGCCGTAGCTCAGTTGGTAGAGCACCTCCATGGTAAGGAGGGGGTCATCGGTTCGAGTCCGATCGGCGGCTCTTGGCGTGTAGCTCTCCTGCTCCTGCTCATACCTCCACAATCGGGCTTCCTGGAGAGCCGACAGACGGACGCCGCTCTCGTGAGTGCTCAGATTTGAGTGCTCACTAGAGCGTAAGAACCCATCGGACGGAACGGTGCCCCGACGGTGCGCGACGGACTCGCTCGACCAGCCGCCGCGTAGGCTGTGGGATCCATGACCGCCGACGCAGAGCGCTTCTTTGTCGATGCCTATGGCATGGACGAGGACGCCGTGAAACGAGGGCTGGCCTGGCTCCTAGGCTTCGCCAGGGAGCACAGTCACGACCGCGCGGCCATCTTCGTCTCTGCGAACAGGCAGGTCGAGCAGCTGGCCAAGACCCTCGGTGTAGATCCCAAGAAGCTCGTCCCCGAGAAGAGCCTGGTGCTCGGGGGCATCGAGGTCGAGATCTTCACCGAGAAGAAGATCCCGCCGGACTTCGAAGGGCCGATCCTGGGCCTCTGGGTGGACGACAAGCAGATGCAGAAGCTCGACGACACGGACGCGCCCGGCCTCTGCGCGGTCCCCTGGAACAAGGAATACTTCAACGACTGGAAGGAGACCTGGAACCCGGTGGACATCCGGACCGGCGAAGCCTCCGGGGACGACGCGTCCGGCGTCAGCCCGCTCGTGCAGGCGGCGCTCCAGTCGCTGACCGACAGGGTGAACCTGAGCACCGGCCTGTCACATCCCTCCGACAAGGACTCGGCTGTCGGGTTGTTCAAGATTCTCCGCAACGCCAGCGAGGACTACGACCCGGCGCGCGTCCGGGGGTGGGCGGCCCGGCACGGATGGCAGGCCGAGGACGCCCGCGAGGGCGGCGAGGTGGCCGAGAAAATCCAGGCGGGGCGGACCGTCCAGGTCCGCGAGCACCAGATGTGGGCGGACGACATCCTCGACCAGTGGCGCGCGGAGGCCGCGAGCAAGTAGAGGAGCTGCCGCGTCTGCCCTACGGGGGCGGTCGCGCGGGCGGGTCCTGGCGGGGACGCCAGAGCTCGCGCGGGTCGGGCGGCTGCGTGGGCGCTCGCTCTTCGAGAACGGCCCACTCAAGCCACTCGTCCTCGATCAGAGCTGTCAGCTCGATGTCAAGTGCCAGGGCGCAGTTCACCAAGTAGCGCAGGCCAGGGTTCTCCATCTCGCCGGTCTCCAACCTGCGGTAGCTGGCGAGCGACATCCCCACCGCACGTGCCAGGTCGATCTGGCTGACCCCGCGGTGCTTGCGAGCGGCGGCAAGACGACTACGCACGCTGTGCTGGCCCCAGGCGCTCATCGTCTCAGGCCTGAGCGGCTGATGCCCCGGGATCAGCGGCTTCGACACGGCGCGAGTCTTGCAGACACGGCCGCCGCTATCACGCACACGCGATCACTCATATCTGAGCTAGTCAGCGGCGCGCTCCTGCCTGCGACTTACCGTCGGAGGATGAGCGAGAGGATCAAGCGGCGTGACGCGCGCGGGCGGGCGACCTCCCACTACGCCGACGCCGATCTCTACACACTCGTGCGCGAGGTCGCCGAGCATCTCGACCTTCGCGACGAGCCCGAGCGGCTAAGCCAGCGGCTTTTCGACCGGAGCTGTGCCACAGCTGGCCATCACGAGGCTCCGAGCGCCAGAGCGATCTGCGCGCGCCTGTCCTCGAACGCGCGCCCGGGCAGCTGGCCAACAATCCTTCGCCAGGCGTGCGACCCGGATGTGCACATTGATCGCGTCGAGGTCGCGCGTCGTCGCGAGGCCGAGGCCACGCACTTCACCGAGCGTCACGTGTTTTACGCGCTGCGTCGAGTTGCAGCCCACCTCGACAGCGCCTGGCTCGCCCGCGACAGCTACGCGCTGGCGCGCCAGCAATTGATTGCAGCCGACAAGCGGCGAGCCCGGCCAGCGGGGCTCGCGCGTCTGCTGCCGACGGTGGGCCAGATCGAGCGCTTGATGGCCGGCAGCTCGAAGATGGCCGGCAGCTCGAAGATGGCCGGCAGCGAGCAGGGCGACCCCCGGCTCTGGACGGAAGCGCACGGGCTCGCTGGTCTTCAGACCAAGCCGCCGACCAGCGGCAACCCGGTCGGTTCAGGGCTCACGATCGTGGAAGCGATGCACTGGTTCGTCGAGGCGAACGGCGAGTGGCCCTCCTGGCCACGGCTGGCGGAGTTTGGGCGGCTCGCGCATGTGCGCGTGATCGACCGCGAGCGTGGCAAGTCAATCGAGGCCTACCGCGAGGAGGCCCGCCGCCATCGCGCCAAGCTTGGCCTGGAATCACCTCCGGGGCCCCCTAAGAGCTCGGGCCGAGGCAAGCGGAAGGCAATCAAGGTGCCCCGAGAGGGCATCCCCGGAGCCCGGCCGCCCCGCGGCGCCGGTATCCCCGACTACAGCGACGAAGACCTACTCGCGGCCCTGCGGGAGTTCGACACCGAGCTCGGGCCAGCAGTTCGGCGGACGGAGCCCCTCTACCGGGCGGTCCGCAAGGAGCGCCATCCCGAATGGCCGAGCGCCCAGACGATCACGGCCCGCGGCGGGTTCCGGGTTCTGATGGAGCAAGCCCGAAGCGCTATGCAACCGCGGACTGATCGTCCGGCGGGTGGGCGGCGAGGAACTGCTCGACGCGAGGATCCTCGTAGCCCATCCAGCCCGAGGTGAAGAAGAACTCCTCCGACCCGATGCTGGCGAGCTGGCGAAGGACGTGGGCCAAGGTCTCGTCGTCCTCGGGAAAGAGGATGCTCCGCGCCTCCGTGTCCTCAAGCAAGAGCACGACCGCCGGATCGCTCCGATGGGAATAGAAGCGCCGGAAGTTCGGGTAGACGCTGTGAAGGTCCTGGGTGGCGTGAACGACCGCCAAGTTGGCCAGAAGATCGAACTGGCAGATGCTCGTCAGGATGCGCTCGTCGTCGGCCGGCAAGTCCGGGTGCAGCTCAGGCAGACGGGCGACGTGCGCGTTTGCCAAGAGCATCAAGGAGACCCCAGTGCGCGGCTGGTCGGGATCGCGCAGCAGGTCCGCCCGGGCGGCCATCACGTGGCCGTGGCGCAAGACGGATCGGTAGAAGCCCCTGGAGTCGTCCGGAGCGTCGGTTGCCAGCCGGCGGACGGTTACCCACTCACGCTTGCGAACCGCGAAGCCCCCGAGAGCGTAGAGGCGCTCGATCACCATCAACCAGAGGCGCGGAGGCTGAAGCAGCAGGTTCCCCTGGGGAATCCCGTGGGCATCGAAGGCGGTGTTGTAGGCGCCGAGGACGGCATCGAGCGCCGGCTCAACCATCTCGCGCTTCCCGATGACGATCCCCCGAGCGGCGATGGCGACCAGTCGGTCGAGAAGCTCCCCGATCCCCGCCTCGGCCCCCTCCTGAGCGGCGACAAGGTCATCTGCTTGAAGCGCCTGGTCCGTGCGCAGGAGCGCGCCAGCACGCGCACCGGCACCCTCCACGAGGAGACGCAAAGGGATCTCGTCGCCGCGACGCATCTGCTCGGTCACAGCCGCCACAAGCGTTCCCCGATCCAGATTCCAGTCGAGCGCCTCGGCAGGCGCATCCGCGGCGGCCCGCGTCCTCTGCGCCTGCTCGACGACGGGACGCAGGGTTGCGGCGGCCTGGGCGGCGGCCTCCTGCTCCAAGCGGCGCCGCGTCTCGCGCATCCAGCGCCTCACCTCCTCCTGCGTCCAGCGCCTGGACTGCGTGCCTTGACGCACGAAGACCTCGCCCGCGCGGAAGACCGTGATCGGCCGCCGCTCATCCTCGTAGGTGCCGTCCGCCTTGAAGACCACGAGCCCGTCCGGGTGAGGGCCGACGTAGATCACCCCGAGCCGCTCTCCGTCGATTTCGTGCACGGCCGTACGCAGGTCGAGCCCGTCCGGGATATAGCGCCCCAACTGCGACCGCAAGCTGGCCTCGTCGAGGGCCTGTGTGTCCCGCTCCGTCAGCTCGCCGGTTGGCTGTCCGCGGCCGTCAAGGCCCACCCCGATGTAGCCGCCGGCGCCCGAGCCCATCGCGGCCACGTCCTTTGCCAGCTCGACGAGGGTGCGCCGCTTGCTCTGGCCCGTCAGGTCGAGCTGTCGCTTGTAGTCGAGAATCTCGGACTCGTGCTGCTCGTCCATGAGCAGCCGTAGGTGGCCCTCATTGACGATCGGTTGCACGGGAACTGCCATGCACCGAGATTAGCCCCCGTCCAACCGGGGCAGGGGCGAGGATTTCCTTTAGCGAACTAGGGTGGGAAGCGATGTCCGACCGGAGCGCGATCGAGTGGACGGAAGCCACCTGGAACCCTACGACGGGCTGCTCGAAGGTCTCGCCCGGTTGTGCCCACTGCTACGCGGAGACCTTCGCCGAGCGCTGGCGCGGCATCCCCGGCCATCCCTACGAGCAGGGCTTCGACCTGCGGCTCTGGCCCGAGCGCCTCGACCAGCCGCTGCGCTGGCGCCGGCCGCGGATGATCTTCGTGAACTCGATGAGCGACCTGTTCCACGAGGACATCCCCGTCGAGTCCATCACCCAGGTGTTCGAGGTGATGGTCGAGGCCGAGCAGCACACGTTCCAGATCCTGACCAAGCGCCCCGAGCGCCTAGCCGAGCTCGCGGACGAGCTGCCCTGGCCCGAGAACGTCTGGACAGGTGTCTCGATCGAGAACCGCCGCTTCGTCGAGCGCGCCGACAACCTGCGCGAGGTCCCGGCAGCCGTCCGCTTCGTTTCGGCCGAGCCGCTGCTCGGTCCGCTCGAAGGCCTCGACCTGGCCGACATCCACTGGCTGATCGCCGGCGGGGAGTCGGGGCCGCGCCACCGACCCGTGCGCCGAGAGTGGATCGTCGAGCTGCGCGACCGCTGCCTGGCCGAGGGCGTGGCCTTCTTCTTCAAGCAGTGGGGTGGCCATCGTCCTAAGAGCGGCGGCCGCGAGCTCGACGGCCGGACCTGGGACGAGATGCCGGGCGGGCGCGAGGCCGCGCTCGTCGCCTGACCTGAGCCCCTGCGCCCCGCCCACGCACCGTCCGTGCCGTCGGCCCCGGCCGATAGCTTGGCCGTGTGGCGCGCAACGATCACCCCCAGCTGTTTCCCGACCCTGACCCGCCGCGTCGGCCGCGAGTGGTCCAGCCTGAGCTGACCACGCCCGACGGCCTTGTGCCCGATGAGGAGGGCCTCTTCGCGCGCAAGATCCACGGGCACTCGATCGAGAAGGCCTCGAAGGTCCACCGCTTCGCCGACATCGTTTCAGTCGCCGTCGGCGGCAAGCTGCCCGTCTATTGGGTCGAGCTGTTCGCCGGACCTGGCCGGCTCTACGTCGTCGAGGACAAGAAGTTCCTGCTCGGCTCACCGATGGCCGCGCTCGGTGTCCGGGCGCCGTTCCAGGGCTACTTCTTCTCCGACCTGAGCGCGGATTGCGGGCGCTGCCTGCGCGTCCGGACGCAGGGCATGGAAGGCGTGCACGTCCACTGCGGCGACGCCAACTCGACCGAGACCCTCGACGCCGTGTTCCGCGCCGTCCCGCGCAACGCGCTCGTAATCGCCTACTTGGACCCGCAGGGGCTCGACCTGCACCTCGACACCGTGCGGGCACTGGCCTGGCACTACCGCCGCCTCGACCTTCTAATCAACCTGCCGGTAAACGGCCTCATCCGTTATCTGGCCGCCGGCAACGAGGAGAAGGCCCGCCCGGTGCTCGGCCATCCGGACCCGCAGAGGCTGATGGACCATGGCATCAACAACGCCACCCGCGAGCTGCGCGGCTGGTATCACGGACAGCTCGCGAGCCTGGGCTACACCCACCGCACGGCAGACACGATCCGTCTCGCCGACAAAAAGGCCGCCCTCTACGACCTGATCGTCGCCGGCCGGCACAAGCTCACGGTCGAGCTGTTCGAGCGGGCCACCGAGATCGGCGCGTTCGGTCAGCGCCAGCTCGGGCTCGTGCCCTCCGCCTGAGCTCCGCCAGCTCCATTGAGCATGTGTAAATAGGGAAGAGGCCCTAGGGTTGGATTTCAGTCCCATGCCGACCCTGACGAGTTCTTAAAACACGCCCTCTTGGCGGACGTGGGTCAAGTGATCGAGGGACCGAACGGCCTAAGCCTCCGCATCGACCGGCTCGACGACGAGCTGCTCGTGATGGAGGCCCGCTACCCCGGCGACGGCGTGCTTCCGCCGGAGCACTTCCACCCGAGCCAGGAGGAGCACTTCGAGGTGGCCGACGGCACCCTCCGGGCTGTCATCGCCGGCAGCGAGCACCGCTTCGAGCAGGGCGAGACCTTCGAGGTGCCGGCCGGCACGCCGCACCAGATGGGGGCCGAGACCCCCGCCCGCTTCCGCTGGGAGGTCCGCCCAGCGCTGCGCACGGCCGAGTTCTTCGAGCGGCTCTACAGCGGCGACCCGGGCCCGGATTTCCTCGAGGACTTCAGCGAAGAAGTGCGCTTCACCGGCGGCTAGCGCCTCGGCGGCCGCAGCTCATACCCGGGCCGCGCCAGTGCTGCGCACGCTGATGGGGGGAGCAGGATTCGAACCTGCGTAGGCGTAGCCGGCGAATTTACAGTCCGCTCCCTTTGACCGCTCGGGCATCCCCCCGGGGTTGGGAGCCGTCGATTGTAGACGCGGATTCCGGCTCCGGGGAACCTGGGATTGGGTCGCCGGGATCAACCTCAAACTCGACGTATTTCGGGCCGCCAACGTGGATCGTCGTTCCTCCGCCGAGGGCAGACGCTGGGATGAACCACCGTCTCCCATCCCCGGTCAAGACGAAGAGGTAGTCGCATCGGGAGGCGTCGAGGCGCTTCACGAGGCCCGTCCAGCTCTGGTTGCCGCCGCGGGTGCAAATCGAAACTGCCCAACGCCGCCTAAACCAGCAAGTCGACGTCTTCACTTGCACCCGCAGTAGCCGGCCGTCGAGCTCGGCGATCAGGTCGTAGTCCGGGCTGTGGCCGACGGGGATGGACACGATGGCCCCGATTGTGGCCAGCCAGTACATCGCCGACATCTCACCGATGTCGCCCTGCTCGCGCGTGTTCACCAAACGAACATACGTTCGCTGTCGGACAGACCGGCCAGAGGAGTACGGTCGCGCCAACCCCACTCCCCGAGGAGGGATCCCATGAGACGCATCCTCGCCGGCGCGGCCTGCTTTGCCCTGCTCGTTGCCGTGGTGTCGCCGTTCTCGAGCGACGCCAAGCGGCGGGCCAAGCCCAAGCCGCGGCTCTCGCTCGCCACGTACGACGGCCCGGACATCGACGTGCCGCCCGCGAGCGTGACCGAGGTCGACGCCTACGTCCTGAAATGCCCGCGCGGGTGGCAGACGACCGGCTTCGGGGTGCTCAACGGCGCCACCGACGTCGTCTTCGCCGACCCCACCAACGATGGTCGCGGCTACAGCTTCGCCTTCGGCAACGCGAGCAGCACCAGCTCGTTCACGGCCTCGGCCAGCGTTCGCTGCGCCAAGGGCGGCAAGGGGCT
>JBJMLJ010000206.1:0-19535 GCA_045805365.1 Thermoleophilaceae bacterium | reverse complement strand
GGGCCCGTCGAACTTCTGCGTCTCGCCGGTCTTCGAGTCGCCGACCACGATCGCCGGCCGGTAAATCGTGGTGGGCACGCGGTCCATCTCGTCGCGGACCCAGACCTCGGCCTGGAACTTGGTCGACTCGTAGTGGTTCTTGAAGCTCTGGCCGAGCGAGAGCTCATGCTCGTAGACGACCCCGTTGCGCCAGCCCGCCACGTAGGCGGTGCTCACGTAGTTGAGCCGCTCGAGCTTCTCGCACGCGACGCAGAGCTCGAGCACGTTGCCCGTGCCGTCGACGTTGACGCGCTGGGCGATCTCGGCCGGGACCGCGAGGTCGTAGACGGCGGCCAGGTGGAAGATGGTCGTCAGCTCGCCGGTGAGCCGCTCCCAGTCGGCGTCGGAGATGCCGAGGCGCTGCTCGGTGATGTCGCCCTCGAGCACCTCGAGCCCGTCCGGGGCGACCTCGCGAGCCCTGTCGGCCATGCGCGGCTCCACAAGCGCGGTGAGGCTCGCGCCTTCGGCCAGCAGGCGGCCGGCGAGCCGGCGGCCGATGAAGCCGGGGAAACCCGTGAGCAGGATGCGCTCGCTCGCCACGGCGCGGCACGGTACTCGCTCGCCCGACTCGCCCGAGGCTACACTTTCTGAAGCAATGCTCGAGCCGGACCTCGGCAACAAGCCCTGCGGGGGTAAGTACGGCGACATCGTCGAGGCCATCGGCAATACGCCGCTGGTCGAGCTGAAGCGCCTCTCGCCCAAGCCCGGCGTCCGCATCTACGTCAAGCTCGAGAGCTACAACCCGACCGGGTCGGTCAAGGACCGCGTGGCCAGGGCGATGATCGAGCGGGCGGAGGAGGACGGGCTGATCGCGCCCGGGCAGACGATCCTCGAGCCCACGTCCGGCAACACCGGCATCTCGCTCGCGATGATCTGCTCGCGCAAGGGCTACCCCCTCAAGGTGGTGATGCCGGACAACGTGACCCAGGAGCGGACCCAGCTCCTGCGGATGTTCGGGGCCGAGATCGTCTACTCGCCCGGCGAGCAGGGCTCCAACGGCGCGGTGGCGCTGGCCCTCGAGATGGCCGAGGGGGACGCCTCCTACTACATGCCCTACCAGTACGGGAACCAGGCGAATCCCGACGCCCACTACCACGGCACCGCCGTCGAGATCCTCGAGGAGCTGGACGAGGTGGCCGCCTTCGTGGCCGGCCTCGGCACGGGCGGCACGCTGATGGGCAACGCCCGCCGCCTCAAGGAGGAGGACCCCGACACCCTGATCGTGGCGGCCGAGCCGCTCCAGGGCGAGAACGTCCAGGGCCTGCGCTCGCTCGAGGACGGCTACATCCCGCCGATCATCGACCTCTCGCTGCTCGACCGGAAGATCTTCGTCTCGAACCGCGACGCCGTGGTCTGGACCAAGAAGCTCCAGGAGGAAGAGGGTCTCTTCATCGGCGTCTCGAGCGGCGCGATCGCCGCGATCGCCACCCGCGTGGCCGCCGACCTCGACGAGGGCAACGTGGTCTTCGTCGCTCCCGACGACGGCTGGAAGTACCTGAGCTCCGGCGTCTACGACAAGCCGCTCGAGGAGCTCGAGGACGTGATCGACTCAGCGTCCTTCTGGTAGCTCCGCCTCGGCGTCCTCATCCTCGCCGGCCAGCGCCTCCTTCATCTCCCGAATTCCCTTGCCGAGCGCGCGAGCCGCCTCCGGCAGCCGCTTGGGGCCCAGCACGAGCAGGGCGATGATGCCGACCACGAGCAGCTCCAGCGGGCCGATGTTGATGAAGCCCATGGCTGCCCAAGGCTACTCTGCGAACGTAAATGCGGATGAAGCAGGAACACTGGGACGAGCTGGTCGCACACGCGCGCGAGGAGGCGCCGAACGAGTGCTGCGGCTACCTGCGCGCGGCCAACGGCGTGGTCGGGGAGGTCGTCCGCTCGCGCAACCTGCGCGCCTCCCCGTACGGCTACGAGCTCGACGCCCAAAGCCTCCTCGCGGCAAACGACCTCGACGACCAGGGGCACGAGGTCGGCATCTACCACTCGCATCCACGCAGCCCGGCGGAGCCGTCCCAGACGGACATCAACCTGGCCTACTACCCACACTGGTCGTACCTGATCGTCTCGCTAGCCGATGGCAAGCCCGCGGTGCGCGCCTGGCGGATAGCGGACGGGCGTGTCGACGAGGAAGAGATCGTTGTCGGCGACTAAGCCGCTCGCCTGCCCCTCCTGCGCGCTGCACTATCCGCTGGAGGAACGCTTCTGCGCGCGCTGCGGGATGCCGCTGGTGTACGTCGGCTCGGAGCCGATCGAGGCGCCGCTGAGCGACGCCCACGGCCGCGCCCGCAAGATCAACCCCGCCTACACCGAGGGCGAGCTCGTCCGCGTGGGTCGCGGCCAGAACCAGGCCGAGGCGGAGATGGTGCAGAACCTGCTGCTCGACGAGGGCATTCCGAGCATCCTCCGCCGGAGCGCGGGCTTCGACGTGCCCGACTACCTCGCCGCCGGCCCGCGGGACGTGCTCGTTCCCCAGGCGGCGGCGGAGCCCGCTCGGGACCTGCTGCTCGGCGCCGGGCTTCCGGCGGCGACCGGCTCCGCCCAGGGGCCGCCGGCGGGCAAGCTGCTGGCGGCCATAACGCTCGTGGCCGGCGCCGGCGCGCTGCTCATCTGGCTGCTCCTCGAGCTCGCCCACTAGGGGTTCCCAGAAACGGGACGTAATGTCCCGGAACCTGTTGAACCCCCTGCAGGACCACCTATGTGAGCGGCGTTTCGTGCGTCCCGGCGCGGCCTTCGTCGGTCTTGTCGTAGAACCGTTGCAGTAGCCCGAGGGTCTCCTCGGGGTCCGCGCAGGTGTAGGCGTTCCAGGCCTCGGTTCGGAGCTGGGCGTCGAGCTCCTTGCCGATCACGTCGAGGATGGTCTCCTTGGCCGAGCGCACGGCGGCCTGCGAGTTGCGGAGGATCTGGCGCGCGACCGTCTCGGCCTCCTCCATCAGCCGGTCGTGGGGCACGACCTTGGTGACCATGTTCCACTGGAGCGCCGTGGCCGCGTCCACGGGCTCGGCCGTGAGCAGCATCTGCGAGGCCACCGCGACGCCGCACGAGTTGACGAGCCGGACGATGCCGCCGTCGCCGTGGTGGTAGCCGCGGCGCGCCTCGAAGGAGCCGAACATGGCCCGCTCGGAGGCCACGCGGATGTCGCAGGCGAGAGCCGTCTCCAGCCCGCCGGCCAGGGCCCAGCCGTTCACCGCGCCGATGATCGGCTTCCTGATCCGGTGCAGGCCGCGGGTCAGGCCGCCAAAGCCCAGGTCGACGATCTCCCTGATGCTCCGCTCGCCCCGGATGATCGGCGGGATGTACGTCTTGAGGTCGGCGCCGGCGCAGAACGCGTCGCCCGCGCCGGTGAGGATGGCCACGTCGAGGGCGTCGTCGTCGCGGAAGTCGGCCCAGGCCTCGCAGAGGAGCTGGTGCAGCTCCGGGTCGATCGCGTTCTTGGCCTCGGGACGGTTGAGCGTCAGGTAGGCGATCCGGTCGCGCTTCTCATATCGGAGCTTTGACATGCGCGCGACCCTAGACTCTGGCCACCCGCCATGGCCCCCGAACACGTAGACGTGCTCGTCGTCGGCGCCGGCCTGTCCGGCATCGGCGCCGGCTGTCACCTCCGAATGGAGTGTCCCGACAAGACCTACGCGGTCCTCGAGGCCCGCGACTCGATCGGCGGCACCTGGGACCTGTTTCGCTACCCGGGCATCCGCTCGGACTCCGACATGTACACGCTCGGCTACGCGTTCCGACCCTGGTCGGAGGCCAAGGCGATCGCCGACGGGCCGTCGATCCTGAAGTACGTGGGGGAGACCGCGCGCGAGTACGGGGTGGACGAGAAGATCCGCTTCAACCACAGGGTGGTGCGCGCCGAGTGGTCCACGGAGGAGGCGCGCTGGACCGTCGAGGTGGAGCGCACCGACAGCGGCGAGACCGTCCACATGACCTGCGGCTTCCTGCTCATCTGCACCGGCTACTACAGCTACGACGAGGGCTACACGCCGGCGTTCGAGGGGACGGAGCGCTTCGAGGGTCAGATCGTGCACCCGCAGCACTGGCCCGAGGACATCGACTACGCGGGCAAGCGGGTGGTGGTCGTCGGCAGCGGCGCGACCGCGGTCACGCTGGTGCCCGCGATGGCCGAGGAGGCGGCCCACGTGACGATGCTCCAGCGCTCGCCGAGCTACATCGTGTCCCTGCCGGGCGAGGACGGGTTGGCCAACTTCCTGCGCCGCGTGCTGCCCGCCAAGCTCGCCTACTCGATCGTGCGCTGGAAGAACGTGCTGATCACGAGCGCCTTCTTCCAGCTCAGCCGGCGCCGGCCGAAGCTCGTCAAGGCCTGGATCCGCAAGGGCGTCCAGCGCCGGCTGCCGCCGGGCTATGACGTCGACACCCACTTCAGGCCGAGCTACAACCCCTGGGACCAGCGCGTCTGCCTCGTGCCCGACTCGGACCTGTTCGAGACGATCTCCGCCGGCCGTGCGTCGGTGGTCACCGACACGATCGACACGTTCACCGAGAAGGGTCTAACGCTCGGCTCCGGCGGGGAGCTCGAGGCCGACCTGATCGTCACGGCCACGGGCCTCAATCTGCTCCCGCTCGGAGGCCTGCAGATGGCGGTGGACGGCCGCGAGGTCGAGCTGCCGAAGACGCTGGGCTACAAGGGCATGATGCTGAGCGAGGTGCCGAACATGGCGGTCGCGCTCGGCTACACGAACGCCTCCTGGACGCTCAAGTGCGACCTCACGCACGCCTATGTATGCCGGCTGCTGAACCACATGGACGAGCACGGCTACCGCCAATGCACGCCGGAGAACCGCGACCCGACGATCGAGCCCGAGCCCTTCATCGACTTCAACTCGGGCTACGTGCTGCGGGCGATCGAAAAGTTCCCCAAGCAGGGCTCGCGCCCGCCGTGGCGGCTCTACCAGAACTACGCGCGCGACATCCTCACGCTGCGCTTCGGCGACATCGACGACGGGGTGATGGTGTTCTCGAACCCCGAGCCCGAGGCCGAGGCGCCCGAGCGGCTGGCGGCCTAGCGCCGCACGTACAACATCCATGACGCGCTGGAGAGGACCGGGCGGTAGCCAGGCGGTACCGCGCTCGACGCCGTAAGCGGACCCTTGCCCGTGAGATAGCGGGCGGCGGCTGCGCTCTGCCCGGCGATCAGAGCGCGGTCCGTCGCGGCCCCGGGGGCAGCGGTGGAGAAGTTGTGCGGCTGCTGCGCGGTCCAGAAAGCCAGGAAGGGCAGTGGGCGGGCCGTCTGCACGTATACGACTCGCGAGGACTGGAGCGTCCGCACCGCGCGGCGCCGCCCGACCAGGGCGCGCAGATCGCTCTCGGCCCGGTTCTGGGCGGCCAGGTTCGAGCGAACCCGGTGGAGCCGGCGGACATCGGAGACGCCGAACGCGAGGAGTGCGGCGAGCCCACAGACGGCGACGGCGGACCACCCGCGGCGCAGGCTGCTCTCCGGCGGCAGCGCGAGCCACCCTGCGGCCAGCACGCCAACGAAGAGCGCCATCATGGCGGCGGTCGGAAACAGGTAACGCTGCTCGATCGCCGCGCCGGCCGCCGTCGTGATCACGACCGCGCCGGTGTTGAGTACGGCGATCGCCGCCGGCAGGAGCGTCTTGCGGCGAAAGCACACGGCGCCGGCGACGAGTCCTCCCACCGCCATGGCCAGCGGGACCGGGCGAATGAAGTTGCCGAGGTCGCGAGCGACCGCGTCGGGGGCCGACAGCAGCCCGGTGCGGGTCTCACTCGGGTTGGGGAAGCTGAGATGAGTCTCGGGAATCGTCACGTGGAGCGGGCGAAAACCCGTCAACGCATCGCCGGTGACCGCGAGGTCACTGAGCAACCACAGCAGCGGGCCGGCGAGGGCGAGGGCCCCGAGGCCCAATCTCTCGGCCGAAGTGCGACCGGGCAGCAGCCAGATCCAGTACACGGCGGTCATCAGCCACACCTCCGGCCGCAGCAGCCCGGCGAGCCCCAGCAGCAGGAGCACCGAGAATCCTCGCCGCGGGTGGCGGGCCTCGAGCACCGCGGCCCAGACGATGAGCGCGGTAGTCGGCAGATCGACATAGGTTTGGGCGCCGTACGCGAGCGTCGGGGCCCGCGTGGCGAACACCGCCGCCGCGACCAGTCCGACCGGCCAGGCGTAGAGCGCCTGGCCGAGTCGGAACAGCCCGACGCAGAGCGCTCCAACCGCGACCGGCCCGGCGAACCGCATCGCTCCCACTGCGCCCGCCTTGCCGAGCAGGTTCGCGAGCGCCGCCACCGCGTTGAGCAGGGGATGCGCCGCCGGAGCGGCGGGCGCGAAGTAGTCCGGCGTTCGCCCGTGGATCAGATCGCGCCCCCACACGAGGGCGTAGAAGGCGTCGAAGTTCGGGAATGCGTGCCCGGCGATCACCAGTACGACGACCGCGACGAGCACCACGCCGATGATGTCGGGCGCCGCCCGCCTAACCGTCGCCACGGCGGGCGATCATTCCATGATCGCGAGCCCGGCGATCGCGTCCGGACCTCGCCAGGTCCGCGACGCCGAGGCCGGTAGTCTCCCCGCTCGTGGACTTCAGGCCCTCGGATCGCGTCACCGAGCTGCTCGAGCGCATCCGCGAGTTCATGGACGAGCACGTCTACCCGGTCGAGGAGGAGGCGCACCGGGCGCTCGACGACGAGGTTGCTGCGGGCGTTCCGTATCCGCAAGTGCTCGTCGACCTGCGCGAGCGCGCCAGGTCCGAGGGGCTGTGGAACCTGTTCCTGCCCGACGAGCGCTTCGGCCCCGGCCTGACGAACTGGGAGTACGGGATGCTCTGCGAGCAGATGGGCCGCAGCCCGGCGATCGCGCCGATGGCCTTCAACTGCTCGGCCCCCGACACCGGCAACGCGGAGATCATCGCCGAGCACGGCACGCCCGAGCAGGCGGAGCGCTGGCTCCAGCCGCTCCTCGACGGCGAGATCCGCAGCTGCTTCTCGATGACCGAGCCGGACACCTCGGGCTCGGACCCGACCCAGCTGCAGTCGCGCGCCGACCTCGATGGCGACGAGTGGGTCATCAACGCGCACAAGTGGTTCACCTCGGGCTACAACGGCGCCTCGATCGCGATCGCGATGGTCGTGACCGACCCCGACGCGCCTCCGCACAAGCGCGCCAGCATGATCCTGGTCCCGATCGACACCCCCGGCTTCACGGGCATCCGGCCGGTGCCGGTGATGGGGCACGACCAGGGGCCCGGCCACTGGGAGGTGCGCTACGAGGACTGCCGCGTCCCGGCGGGCAACTTGCTCGGCGAGCGCGGCGCCGGCTTCGCGATAGCCCAGGACCGGCTCGGCCCGGGGCGCATCCACCACTGCATGCGCGCGATCGGCTCCGCTGAGAGGGCCTTCGAGCTGATGTGCCGGCGCGCCCACGACCGCCAGTCGTTCGGCGGGCCGCTCGCCGAGAAGCAGTTCGTCCAGGACTTCATCGCCAAGTCGCGGATGGAGATCGACGCCGCGCGCCTGCTGGTCCTCCACGCCGCCTGGAAGATGGACACCGAGGGCAAGCGCGCGGCGCGGCAGGACATCTCGATGATCAAGGTCGTCGCCGCGCAGATGCACCAGGAGGTGCTCGACCGCGCGATGCAGGTCCATGGCGCGCTCGGAATGTCCGACGACACGCCGCTCGCCGCGATGTGGCGCCAGGGCCGCTGGCTGCGGATCGCGGACGGTCCCGACGAGGTTCACAAGATGGTCATCGCCCTGCGCGAGCTGAACCGCTTCAAGCCGCGGGAGCCGGTAGAGGCGTGAGCACCTCGACGACGAGCCTCGGCGCGGAATTCGCCGAGGCGTTCGCCGCGAAGGATCTGGATCGCCTCGGCTCGATGCTGGACCCCGAGATCGACTTCCGCGCGCTGACCCCAAACAGGACGTGGGAGGGGAGCAGCCCGACCCAAGTCGTGGCGGACGTGCTCAAGGAGTGGTGCGATGACCTCGACCAGGTCGAGCGGCTCGAGGATGTCGAGACGGGAACGGTCGCGAACTGCGAGCGCGTGGGCTACCGGATCCGCGGGCGCGACGGCGAGGGGCCCTACGTCGTCGAGCAGCAGGCCTATTTCGAGGAGCGCGATGGCCGCATCTCCTGGATGCGGGTCGTCTGCTCGGGACAGCGCTCGCCTTGACCATCGCGGCGCCCAGCACCGCGGCCGACCACGGCCTGACCGACGAGCAGCGCGCCTTCGTCGAGGCGATCAGGGACTTCTCCGAGCGCGAGAAATGGGAGATCCCGGAGAACGACCAGCACTCCGACGAGGTCGCCGCCAAGATGGCCGAGCTCGGCTGGTACGGGCTCCAGATCCCCGAGGAGTACGGCGGCTCGGGTGGCAGCTTCCTCGACGCCACGCTGTTCCTCGAGGAGACCGCGCGCGGCCAGATCCCGGTAGGCGCCTACGGTGTGACGCTGATCGTCGTCGGGGCCTTGAACCGCTTCGGGACGGAGGAGCAGAAGCGCGATCTGCTCGGACGCGTGGTCAAGGGCGGCACGCTCGCCATCGCGATGTCCGAGCCCGACTCCGGCTCCGACGTGGCCAGCCTCAAGACCCGCGCCAAGCTCGAGGACGGCGAGTGGGTCCTCGACGGCGCCAAGATGTGGTGCTCCTACGCCCATAAGGCGAGCCACACCCTGATCGTCTGTCGCACCGGCGACGGCGAGCGCCACGAGGGCATGTCGATGATCCTCGTCCCGCGCGAGGCCGACGGCTTCACGATCACGCCGATCGAGACGATGGGCGGCGAGGAGACCAACGAGCTCCACCTCGACGGAGTCCGCGTCCCCGAGGAGGCGCTGCTGGGAACCGATGGCGGCGGTTGGACCCAGCTCATGGCCGGGCTCAACTACGAGCGCACCATCCTCGCCGCGACGGCGCTCGGGATGGCCCAGCGGACCTTCGACGACGCGCTCGCCTACGCCAAGGAGCGCAAGCAGTTCGGCAAGCCGATCGGCAGCTTCCAGGCGATCTCGCACAAGTTCGCCGACCTGGCCACCGACCTCGCCCGCACGCGCCTACTGGTGCGCTGGGTGGCCCGCCTGACCGACGAGGACCCGGGGCGGATGCTGCCGCAGGAGGCGTCGATGGCCAAGCTGGCGGCGACCGAGCTGGCGAAGAAGTGCGCCCTCGAGGGAGTCCAGATAATGGGCGGCTACGGCTACGCCACGGAGTATCCGATGGAGCGCCACCTGCGCTCCGCCGTGGTGACCACGATCTACGGCGGCACCTCGGAGATCCAGAAGAACATCATCGCCAAGACGCTCGGGCTCTAAGCCCCGACCAGCCGCTCCAACCCCTCCGTAACCGAGTCCGCATGCGGATGCCGGCGGAGCTCGGCCGCCACGGCCCTGGCGGCGTCCCGGTACGAGTAGTCCTCGAGCACGCGCAACACGGCGTCGCGGACCGCGGGCGGCGAGCGTGGCCGTACGGCCAGCCCCGCCCCGACCGCGGCCACCCGGTCGGCGTTCTGCGGCTGGTCGGCGAACAGCGGTAGGACCACCAGCGGAAGCCCGGCCGCCAGCGCCCCAAGCGTCGTCCCGGACCCGCCATGGCAGACCACGGCGCTCGCATGGCCCAGCACATCGGCCTGGGGGACCCACCGTTCGACGCGCACGTGGGGCGGCGCGTCGAGCGCCGCCGGGTCGAACTCGCGCCCGACGGTGAGAAGCACCCGGATCGGGAGCTCCGCCAGGGCCTCGATCGCTCCGCCGAAGAGCTGCATCCCCATCTCCCCGCCGCCGGCGACGCTGCCGAAGGTCACGTAGACGAGCGGAGCATCATTGCCCGGCCACCAGTCCGGGAGCTCTCCGGCGGGCTCGTCCCACGCGGGGTCGCGGAAGCGGCGGGTGTCGGCCTGCTGCGGCAGGTCCGGCCGCTCCAGCGAGCTCGGAAAGGCGGTGAGGTAGGGGGTGCGCCGGATGTGCTCCGCGCCGGGGTCCGGCTGCAGCCCGACCGACTTGCGCAGCTGGTCGAGTACCTCCGCCACCACCCTGAGGGTGAGCTCCTCCAGGGCTCCGAGGCCGATTGCCACGCGCGCCTGGGGGATCCCGTGAAGCTCGGCCGCCAGCGTCGACCCGAATTCGGCCGGATCCCGCACGACCACTTCGGGGCGCCATTCCTCGCACAGGTCGCTGAGCCCGAGAATGCTCGCCGCGGTGTTGAGGTGACCGAAGATCTGCCCGATCACGGTCCGGTTCTGCTCCTCGGGCGAGAGCGAGGGCACTCGCGCCCAGATCTCCTCGAGCTCGTCCTCGGGGGGAGCGGAGAACATTGCGAAGGGGTAGCCGGCGGCCTCGACCGTCGCGGCCAGCTGGGGCGGGCCGCTGATCCTGAGCTCGTGACCGCGGCGCCTGCAAGCCTCCACGATGGGAACAAGCGGGTAGAAGTGCCCGGCGGCCCGGGTGGCCGCGAAGAGGATGCGCATAGGTCAGGCCACGGCTGCCGCCGCTGCCCGTCCCGCGGCCCGGCCCGAGAAGATGCAGCCGCCGAGGAAGGTGCCCTCGAGCGCGCGGTAGCCGTGCATGCCGCCGCCGCCGAAGCCGGCCACCTCGCCCGCGGCGTAGGTCCCCGGGAGGGGCTCGCCGTCGGCCTTGAGCACGCGTCCGTCGAGGTCGGTCTCGAGGCCGCCGAGGGTCTTGCGCGTGAGGATCGAGAGCCGCACGGCGATGAGCGGCCCGGCCGACGGGTCGAGCAGGCGGTGGGGCGCCGCAACCCGGCTCATCCGGTCGGCGAAGTAGCGGCGGGCGCCGTGGATCGCCGTGATCTGTAGATCCTTGGTGTAGGGGTTGAGCATCTCGCGGTCCCGGGCCACGATCTCCTGCTCGAGCTGGCCCGCGTCGATCAGCGGCTCGTCGGTGATCGCGTTCATGCCACGGACGAGCGAGGCGAGGTCGCGCTCTACCACGAAGTCCGCGCCGTGCCGCTTGAAGGCCTCGACCGGTCCGGGCGCGCCCGGCGTGAGCCGATGGGCCAGGACTGCCCGGACGCTCTTGTTCGTGATGTCCGGGTTCTGCTCCGAGCCCGACAGCGCGAACTCGCGCTCGATGATCTTCTGGGTGACGACGAACCACGTGTGCTCATAGCCCGTCTTCACGATGTGCTCGAGCGTCCCGAGCGTGTCGAAGCCGGGGAAGAGCGGGATGGGCAGCCGGCGTCCGCGCGCGTCGATCCACAGCGGCGAGGGACCGGGGAGGATGCGGATGCCGTGGCGGGTCCAGATCGGGTTCCAGTTGGCGATGCCCTCTGTGTAGTGCCACATGCGGTCCGGGTTGACGACGTTCCCGCCCGCGGCCTCCGTGATCGCGAGCATGCGGCCGTCGACGTGGTCGGGCACGCCGGAGAGCATGTGCTCGGGCGGCTTGCCGAGCCGCTCGGGCCAGTTCTCGCGCACGAGCTCGTGGTTGGCGCCGATGCCGCCCGAGGCGACGATCACGGCCTGCCCCGCGAGCTCGAATTCGCCGGTCGCCGTTCGCGAGCTCTGCTGCCCACGCGCGGCGCCGCTCGGCTCGAGGACCGTGCCGCGCACGGTCTGGCCGGAGAGCTCGTCGACGCGGTGGCGAAAGCGGAGCTCCACGCGGCCCGCGCGCTCGGCTTCCTGCACGCGCCGGACGAACGGCTCGACCACCCCGGGGCCGGTGCCCCAGGTCACATGGAAGCGCGGGACCGAGTTGCCGTGCTCGGTGGCCAGGTAGCCGCCGCGCTCCGCCCAGCCCGGATTGGGCATGAAGCCGACCCCGCGAGCACGCAGCCAGGAGCGCTTCTCGCCGGCGGCGAAGTCGACGTAGGCCTCCGCCCAGCGGCGCGGCCACTTGTCCTCCTCGCGGTCGAACCCGGCGGAGCCGAGCCAGTCCTGCCAGGCGAGCTCGCGCGAGTCGCGCACGCGGTTGAGGCGCTGCTCGGGTGTGTCGACGAGGAACAGGCCGCCGAACGACCAGAAGGCCTGGCCGCCAAGGGAGGCGGCGGGCTCCTGGTCGACCAGGATCACCTTTCGGCCCGCGTCTGCGAGCTCGCAGGTGGCGACCAGGCCGGCCAGGCCGCCGCCGACGACGATGACGTCCGCGTCGCTCATCGAGCGGAGTGTTCTACCCGACTATCGGTGCGATCAGTCGCCGGGCCACCTCGGCGGCGCGCTCTTCGTCCCGCACCGGCACGGCGCTGTCCTGGATGAGGACGAAGCTGAGCGCCAGCCTCACGAGCAGCTCGGCGGCGGCCTCGGCGTCCACCGGACCGAGGACGCCGGCCTCCTGCGAGCTGCGCAGCCGCGCCGCGACGAACGCGCACGCCGTCGCGAAGACGGCCCCGTCGTCGGCGACCAGCGCGGCGAGCACGGCCTCGGGCTCGAAGCGGGCGAGCCGGTTCAGCAGCGGGTGCTCGCGCGCCAGCCGCAGGCTCGTCACGAAGCCGGCCGCCACCTGGTCCTCGATCGGAGCGTCCGGGCCGATCGCGGCGTCGAGCTCCTCGAGGCAGCGGCGCGACTCGCGCACGGCGAGGGCCTCGACGAGTCGCTGCTTGTCGCCGAAGCGGCGGTAGACGGTCATCCGGCCGACGCCGGCGCGGCGGGCGACGTCGTCCATCGTCAGGTGGCGGATCCCCGAAGCCGCGGCCAGCTCGAGCGCCGCGTCCAGGATGCGCCGGCTCATGACGTCGGCCGGCGGCTCCACGCCGGCGTCGAGAGCCCGCGCGAGGAGCGACACCGTCTGCGCGCTCACGCCGCCGCCTGCAGCGCGGCCACGTCGCCGCGCTCGAGCGCCTCGCGGCGCCAGCGCAGGTAGCCCGGGCCGGTGTTGCGGAGCGAGTCGGGCATCACGGGGGTCAGCGACCGGGCCAGGGCGCCGAGGGCGCCGAGCTCGAGGTCCTGGGCGCGCGACCAGCGGACGCCGAAGCGCTCGCGCAGCCGCGGCGGCAGCAGCCCGATCGTGGCGAGCGAGAGAAGGCGGGCCATGGGCAGGCGCGCGACCCGCCAGGTCGCATCGGTGAGCAACGGGAGCGGGGGGCGCGCGGGCTGCGTCAAGGTGGAGAGCACGTCCTGCACCGCCTCCGTGGATTCGAGCCGCTCCTCGACCATCTGCTCGAAGTAGGCGCGGAAGCGTGCCCAGTCCTCGGGCAGCTCACGGGTCTGGACGCCGACCAGGCGGCCGAGCTCGCGCCACTCCGACCAGAAGCGCTCGACCTCGTCGAGCGGCATCTTGAGCCCGAAGCGCCGGTTGCCGCGGACGATCGACTCGGCGAGCGTCGCGTGGACCCAGGCGTACGCCTCAGGCTCGAGGGCGTGGTAGCGCTCCCCGTCCGGCTTGGTGCCCTTGATCCGCTTGTGCATCTCGAACACCCGGCGGCCGATCTCCCTGGCGAGCTCCGGTCCGCCGTAGACCATCGAATAGGTGTAATCCAGCGTCCGGAAGAGCCTTCCCCAGGGATCGGCCTTGAAGTTCGAGTGCTCGCTGACGCCTGCCCCGACGGTGGGGTGAGACACCTGGAGCAGCAGCGCGTAGCCGGCCCCCGTCAGCAGGCGGGCGTCGCCGGCGTAGCGCCAGACGACGGAGCCGCGCCGGGGCACCAGCTCGGCGGCCTCCTCCACGGACGGCATGTTGGCCGCTGTACGGATGGTACGCACCGTATCACTTTCGTACCAGCGTTCAAGTGAACCCGGCTGCGGCCGATATATCACCCAATGAGGGCCCGCCCCCTTCCCTCGTCACCAACCCTTCCTGCCCAATTCGGCGATGCCGCCGAGGCGCTGCATGCCGTGCGAGTGCTGCTCGAGGCTGCCAGCGAAAAGGACGATCACGTGCCGCTGCCCGATCGCCTTGTCGGCGAGGCCCGCCACTTCTTCCGGATGCGGCAGGCCGTGCTGCTGATGGTCTCCGGCGTAGCCCGCCACGTGAAGGTGTGCGCCATCGACCCGCTGCCGCAGGGCAAGCTGCGCCAGCTGGTCCCCCTTCCCGAGATCGAGCCGCTGCAGCGCACGATCGGCGGGTCGGAAGCGGCAGAGGTCTACAGCGGCGAGGAGGCCGCGCAGGTCGCCGAGGCCCTCGGCCTCGACGGCGAGACCGAGTCGCTCCTCGTGGTCCCCATTCGCGGACGCAAGCTTCTCAACTACATGCTGGTGCTCGCGGACAACCGCACACACGAGTTCGGCGACGCGCAGCTCGACATCGTAGAGGCGTTCGCGGCCGCCGTCGGCGCCGGCCTGTCTCGCTTCCAGCTCGCCCGCGCAAACGCCGTGGAGACGTCGAGGCAGGCTGCGCTCTCCGTGGCCGCGAAGAACCTCAACTCGAGCCTCGACCTGAACCGGGTGCTGGTCCGAGTCTGTGAGGAGGCCGCCCGCATCCTCGAGGCGGACACCGCGGTCGTCTACCTGCGGGACGCCGAGCGGGGACTGCGAATGGAGGCCGCGACCGGCGTCGGCCCAGAGGCGATCGGGCTCAGGATCGAGCCGGGCCAGGGCCTCGCGGGCCGCGTGGCCGAGCAGAACAGGCCGATGCTGACGAACCACTATCAGGCGCTGACCGGCACGCCCTCGGTGTATGCCGACCTGCGCCACGCGATGGCCGTTCCCCTGCACTGGAACGGGCAGCCGCACGGGGTCCTGTCCCTCGGTTGGACGCGCTTCCGCATGCTGAAGGACGAGGACCTCGGCATCCTGAGCGCCTTCGGGGAGATCGCCGGGTCGGCCTGCCGCAACGCCACCACCCACGAGGGGCTGATCACGGCGTCCCGGACCGACGCCCTCACGGGCTGCCTGAACCGCGCCGCCTTCCAGGAGACCCTGCGGACCGAGCTCGACCGCTCCGGGCGCAGCGGCCAGAACCTGTCTCTCATCATCGTCGACATGGACGACTTCAAGCAGGTCAACGAGCGCCACGGGCACCTGGTCGGCGACGAGGTGCTGCGCCGCGTCGGCCGCGCGCTGAGGACCGCGGTTCGCCCCTATGACGTCGTCGGCCGCTATGGCGGCGACGAGTTCGCCCTCCTCGCCGTGGACGCCGACGAGTCCGAGGCGACGGACATCGCGGATCGCGCGATCGAGGGTGTCGCCGCCTCCCTGGACGACCTCGAGGCCGCGAGCGAATGCGGCGCCGCGACCGCCGGTGTCGCCCAATGGGCGCCTGGCGAGGCGGAGACCGCCCTGTTCGACCGCGCCGACCGCGCCCTCCTGCACGGGAAGCACCGCGGCCTTCGCGGTAGCGCCCTCCGCGCCTCGGATGTCGTCGGGCCCGAGGTCAATGCGGCCTGAGTGAGTCGAGGTAGTCGCGCCAGTCGCGTGTGACGCCGGCCACCGAGCGACCGAAGACACCCTCGAGCGCGCGCCGCGGCGTCTCCGAATCTCGCGTGAGCGCGAGCGCCACCGCGGCGTCCGCGCCCGCCTCGCGCTCCAGCAGGGCGAAGACCGTTCCGCCCAGCAGCTGGGCGTCCCGCGTCGACGGCGGCAGCTCGGGCCGGGGTCCCTCGTGGAGGCGGCGGACGATCGCCGCCCGCAGGTGAGAGGTCTGCCCGGAGAAGTGGGCGGCGGCCCCCTCGCAGAGCCAGGCCCAGCGGACGTAGCGGCGGAAGCTGCCCGGAGTGAACGGCGGCGGTAGGTCGGGGTTGTTGGCCCCGACCACGAGATGCGTGTACTCGTGCTCAGGGCTGAGCAGCAGCGCCTCCCTCGATCCCTCGACCCCCGACGCCCGCTCCTCCAGGGCCGGCGGCGCCAGCACGTGGATCTCGTGGGACGTGAACCAGCCCGCGAAATAGCGCCTGCTGGCCGGGGCGGCGACGAGCCGCGCCAGCGGCAGCCAGGGGTGCGCGAGCGTGAGCATCAGGGGCCGCGGGTGGAGCACCACTGCCACCTCGTAGGGCGTCGTGTCGAAGAGGCCCTCGAGCCTCTCGCGAAAGGTCTCGAGCCCGTCCAGCACGGCGGCCGCCTCGTCGGTCTGGCTGTCCTCGTGGCGGGCCGCGAACGAGAGCGAATGGCTCTCGATCCAGGTCACGGGCGCAGGACCCGCACGCGGGCGACGCCGCCGCGGAAGTCCTTCTTCGCCACGCGCACGCGCCGCACGCCCGCCCTCCGGAAGCGGACCGCGATCGAGGCGCGGCCGCGCCTGTTCGTCCGCCGCCGGTGGCCGGCGAAGCGGATCCGGACGCCGCTCACGCGGCGGACGAGGCCGTCGACCACGGCGGTGACGCGGAAGCGGAAGCGGACGGTCCGGCCGGGGCGGACGCGGCGGGGCCGGACGCGGACACGCAGCTTGGGCGCCTTCCCGATCCTTACCCGCGCGTAGAAGATGTCGGACGGGCCGCTCTTGGCCTCCGGCTTGCCCTGCGCGAACAGCGCGCCGAAGCCCCTGGGCAGCGCGACGAGCCCCTGGTAGTCGCCCACGAAGCGCCCGGCGACCTCCGTCGACGAGGTCGGCGGGGCGGTGAGCATGTCGAACGGCCCGGCGAGATGGGTCTCCCGCCAGGTGCTGCCGCGGTCGCGCGAGTAGCGCAGCCAGACGTCGGTGGTGAGCTTCTTGTCGCCGCGCCTGTCGTGGCGGAAGTCGTCGAAGCTGACGCCCACCGTGCCGCCCCGGGCCACCGCCACGCCCGGCAGGAAGGCCTGGCTCTTGACCGCGGCGACGGTCTGCGGGGCGCCCCAGTTGCGGCCGCCGTCGGCCGAGCGGGCCAGCCAGACGCGCGCCGAGGCGTACGACGAGATCTCGTTCCAGACGACGTAGGCGCTGCCGTCGCGCGCGTGAGCGACGGATATCACGGGGAAGGCGCGGACGGTTGCGCCGCTGTCCGGGTCCTGGGGAGCGACCGGGTTGTCGATCGAAGCGATCCGTACCGGCGCCGACCAGGTGCGGCCGCCGTCGCTCGAGCGCGTGCTCATCACGATCCAGGGGATCAGCGGCGTGGAGGGGATCGACTGCTTGATGATCGGCGAGCCGTTCGCCACCAGGTAGAGGTTGAGCAGCGTCCCGTCGGGCAGGACGTCGATCAGCGTCGGGTCCGGCAGCGTGCCGGGGTCGACCGTCTGGATGAGCGTCGGGGCCGACCAGCTGTGGCCGCCGTCGGTCGTGCGCGAGAAGTACTCGGCGCCGCTCTCTCCCAGCGCGCCGAGCCGCCGCACCCAGGCCACGTAGGCCCGGCCGCGGTGACGGGGATCGGCGGTCACGGCCTCGCGGTCGTCGTAGATGTTGTCGTCGACGATCGTGGCCTGCCGCGAGAAGCTGTGGCCGCGATTGCCCGAGTAGGCCGCCGAGAGCCCCGTCGGGCCGGCGGCGCCGACGAGCGACGCGGCGGTCTCCGAGAAGGTCAGCGAGGACAGGTAGACCCGCTCGTCGGGTCCGATCGTGAGCCACGGGTCGCTCGAGCGCTCGTCGGAGCCCGCGGTGCAGCGCGACAGGCCTTGGAGCCGCGTGCCGTGCCAGCTGCGGCCGCCGTCCGACGACCAGGCCGCGAGGTTCGACAGCGCCCCGCCGTCGATCGGAAAGCGGTCCTGCTGCCAGGTCGCCACGAGCTTGCTCGCGTCCTGCGGGTCGACCGCCAGATGCGGCTCGGCCTCGGACGAGGGGGTGTCGCTGCCCGGCACGCCGCAGCCGCGCGGGAACGGCGTCTTCCCGGATACCGGGTGGACGAACTCGACCTTCGCTCGCGCGGCCGCCTCCGCCGAAGCGGCCGTGACGAGCGTCAGCGCGGCCGTCAGGACCAGTGCCGCGGAACGCCGGGGCGTCACGGCGAGGACCCTACCGGGGAGCGGTGTGGTCGATCTCGACCGCCTGCTGCCAGGTGGGGCGGTTGACCCAGTGGATCAGCGGCTGCTCGATCGCCGACGCGGTCTGGAACCAGATCGCGTCCCAGCACCATTGGCTGCCGTCGACCCGGCCGGGGTCGTGCGGGCCGATCGTCGGCTGGCCGCTGCAGACCTTGTCGCCGCTGTAGAGCTTGGCCGCCGGCGTGCGCACCGCCTCGAGCAGCGTCGAGCGGGCCAGCCGCCGGCACTGCCGCAGCTTCTGGCGGCGCGTGTGGCGCTTGCCGCCGGCCCCGCAGTAGATGCGCGAGAAGCGGCCCTTGACCCTGCGGGGCTGGAACAGGTCGCGCAGGTCCTTCTGGACGTGGCCGTAGACGGCCCCCTGCCAGGCGGAGCCGTGGTGAGCGCCGTGCCCGTTGGGGTTATCGTCGACGCCGTTCTCGAACAGCCCCGTGAACCTGCTCCACAGGCTCGCTCCGAGCGGCCTCTGGAACTCCGCGCGGACCCACAGAGGCCACCAGGCGTCCATGAGCCGGATCGCCTCCGCGTCGTCGTACACGCGGTCCTTGTTGCGGTCGATCCGGTGCGAGCCGCGGCGGTGCCACGAGCGCAGGGTCGCGGCGGCGGAGCGCAGCGCCGGGTCGCGCGGCTTGCCGAGGGCGCGCAGCATCCAGGGCAGGATCTTGTCGCCGCGCAGGTCGACCGTGCCGGCGTCCTCCATCGCGTCGATGAGCCGGGGCAGCGTCATCTTGCGCCGCCCCCTGATGCCGCGCTTGATCCTGTCCTCGAGCAGCTGCGAGCGGTACAGCGGGCCGTAGCTGAAGTTCGCGTCGGAGGCCCGGAAGCCGCGGGCCTGCTTGTTGTTCCAGTTCGTGATGTAGGACTGGTCGATCACCTGCGGGCGCTGCTTGTAGGGCGTCTCCCTGAAGGTGCGCGCGACCGGGTCGTAGCCGCGCCACTCGAACTTGCGCTTCCCCGAGGTCGGCAGGTTGTTGTCCACGCCCCTGGCCCGCACGGGATTCGCGCCCCCCAGCATGTAGGCGATGTGGTCGTGGTCGATGTAGAACCAGTTGAAGGTGTAGGTCATCTGCGCCGCGTGGCGCTGGAAGTCGCGCGGGCCGCGGATCGCGCTCGGGTCGTTCCACGACTCGACGGCCAGCGCGGCGCGGTCGATCTCGTGGCCGTAGGTCGCGCGCAGCTTCACGTAGATCACAGGCTTGCCGTGGATGGTCGCGCGGGCGGTACCTATGCCCAGGTCCGTCCGCTCGGCGTGGAGGGTCTCGTGGCCCGAGGGCGTCGAGTCGACCAGGTTCGAGTGCCAGCTGAGCGGCTTCTCGATGACCTCGATCTTCCGGCAGGCGCCGCGGTAGAGGTAGTACATCGAGTCGATGGTGGGCTTCCTGCCGCTCGGGTCGCACAGGGGGAGCGCGAAGGTGTCCGTGTAGTCCTGGCCGGCCGAGGTCGCGCTCCAGGCGTAGTCGCGGCCTCGGCCGATCGCCACGTACGGCGTGCCGATCACGGCCACGCCGCGGGCGTCGATGCCCGGCCCGTGGATGTCCTCCTCCAACAGCGGCTGCTGCGAGAAGTAGCCCGTCTGCGGCCCGAAGACGGCCAGCGGCCTGCCCGTCGCCGACTCGCGCTTCGAGATCAAGAGCGCGTTCGACATCCCGCGGCCGAAGTCGAGCTGGGGGAGGAAGTCGCGCAGGCTCGACGGCCGCTGCTGGGAGGTCGGCGCGGTCGATCCGCGCGCCGGCGAGATGAACCGCACCGAGCCCCGG
>JBJMLJ010000205.1:0-5399 GCA_045805365.1 Thermoleophilaceae bacterium | reverse complement strand
GTGGGCGCACTGCTCTCGCCCACGGACCCGGTGCTGTCCTCGGCCGTGGTGATGAACCCGCGGGTGCCCCGGCTGATCCGCCACTCGCTCAACCTCGAGTCGGGCCTGAACGACGGGCTGGCGCTCCCTGCGGTCCTGGCCTTCATCGCCGCCCTGGAGCCCGGCAGGCACTTCGTCTGGTGGAAGTTCGTCCTGCAGGACGTGACGCTCGGGCTCGTGACCGGCGTGGTCGTCGGGCTGGTGGCCGCCCGGCTGCTCCCGCGCGGCAGGGCCCTCGGGGCCGAGGTCACGGCACACCAGAAGGCCCTCTACGCGCTCGGCGTGGCCTTCGCCTCCTACGGGGCAGCGGTGCTCCAGCCCCAGGCGAACGGCTTCATCTCGGTGTTCGTCTGCGCGATCACGCTCGGCATCCTCCGGCCGGACGTCCGCGAGTGCTTCGAGCGGCGCTCGGAGGACGTGATCGAGCTGGTCAAGCTCGGCGTGTTCGTGGTCTTCGGCTCCCTGCTGACCACCGGCATCCTCTTCAAGGACGGCTGGGCCGCCGTGGGGATCGTGGCCTTCACCCTGCTCGTGGCGCGCCCGGTCGCCGTGTTCACCGCGCTGGCGGGGACCCGCCAGG
This sequence comes from Thermoleophilaceae bacterium, assembly GCA_045805365.1. GTDB lineage: Bacteria > Actinomycetota > Thermoleophilia > Solirubrobacterales > Thermoleophilaceae > DASXBA01. The sequence goes on along the minus strand of JBJMLJ010000205.1, from coordinate 4,780 downwards.
TGGGCGCCGACGGAAAGGCGTTCATGTCCTGGTTCGGCCCCAAGGGGGTGGCGACCATGACCTACGCGGTGTTCGAGCTCTCGTCCGACGTGTCCCAGGCGGAGCGGATCTTCGGCATCGCGGCCCTCGCGGTGCTCACCTCGATCGTCGTCCACGGCCTCACCGACCACCCGGGAGCGGAGTGGATAGCGAGACGCGCCGAGGCGCGCGGTACGGCATGATGCCGCGCCGAGGACAGGAGGAGACGAAGAAATGGACAGCTGGGACATCGCCTCGCTCGACGTGCAGCCGCACCAGCCCGAGGTGCTGCGGTCCGACGAGGAGACGCGTGTGATCGCCATCAATCTCCCGGCCGGCGAGGAGCTCCAGGAGCACCAGGTGCACGAGCGCGCCTACCTGCTGGTCGCCTCCGGCGAGATCGAGGTCGAGCAGGGCGGCAACACCGTCCAGGGCGGTCCCGGCTTCCTCGCCCACTTCGCCCCGAACGAGCGCCACGAGGTGCGCGCGACCTCCGACGCCCGCGTCGTGCTGCTGCTCTCGCCCTGGCCGGGCGCGGGCCATCCGAGCCGCCAGGATTAAGCGCTCTCGCCTGCCAGAATGCGGGGCCTAGATGGACCCTGCCCGCAAGCGGAGAATCCGCCTCGTCGTCGCCCTGGGGGCGGCCGTCGTGCTCGCGGCGGCCCTCATCTACACGAGCTTCAGCGCATCTACGGAGGCCAGCAAGCCCTCGCAGATCAAGCCCGGCCGCTCGTACGAGGTGACCGGCAAGGTCGTGGACGGCTCGGTCCGGCACCGCGGCGGCGAGCTCCTGTTCCGCATCCGCGACCGCGACGGCACGACCTCCGTCCCGGTGAGCTACACCGGCGAGGTCCCCGACCCGTTCCGCGACGGCCGCGAGGTGATCGTGAAGGGCGAGCTCAGGGACGGCACCTTCGTGGGCCAGCGCGACTCGCTCGTGACCAAGTGCCCCTCGAAGTTCACCAAGAAGAAGACCGCGTGAGCTGATGGCCGGCGTCGGCTCCGCCTGTCTGGTCGTCGCCCTGCTCGGCGCGGGATACGCCGCGGCCGCGTCAATCTACGGCGTGCGCGCCGGGCGCTCCGAGTTCGTGCTCTCGGGCCGGCGCGCGATCTACTGCATGGCCGGGCTTCTCGCCCTCGCCATGGGGTTGCTCGAGGCGGCGTTCCTGCGCTCCGACTTCTCCTACGCGGTCGTCGCGGAGGGGTCCTCCACCGACACGCCGACCTTCTACAAGATCACCGCGATGTGGGCGACCCAGGACGGCTCGCTGCTGCTGTGGGCCTTCCTGCTGACGCTGTTCTCGAGCGCGGTCCTGTTCGTCACCCGGAAGTCGCTGCGCGAGATCGCGCCCTACGCGACCGCGGTCCTCGCCGTGATCGCCGGCTTCTTCCTGCTGCTGATGGTGGCCTGGGAGAACCCGTTCTCGACCCTGGCGCAGGCGCCGGCCCAGGGGAACGGGCTCAACCCGCTGCTGCGCCACCCGGCGATGATGGTCCATCCGCCGATGCTCTACACGGGCTACGTGGGCTTCTCGATCCCCTTCGCCTTCGCCATCGGCGCGCTCATCACCCGGCGGACGGGCGCCGACTGGATCCGGGCGACCCGCCGCTTCGCGCTGGTCGCCTGGACCTTCCTGGGCGCCGGGATCATGCTCGGCGCGCTGTGGTCCTACACGGAGCTCGGCTGGGGCGGCTACTGGGCCTGGGATCCCGTGGAGAACGCGTCGCTCATGCCCTGGCTGGTGGGCACGGCCTTCATCCACTCGATCATGGTGCAGGAGAAGCGGGGGATGCTGAAGATCTGGAACGTGTCGCTGATCTGCGGGACGTTCGTGCTGGCGCTGCTCGGGACCTTCCTGGTCCGCTCGGGGGTGCTCGACTCGATCCACGCCTTCGGCGCATCGACGATCGGCGAGCAGTTCCTGATCTTCATCGCCTGCGTCCTGATCTTCTCGGTGGCCCTGATCCTCAGCCGGCTGCCCGACCTGCGCAGCAAGGCGCGGCTCGACTCGTTGATGTCGCGGGAGGCGTTCTTCCTGCTCAACAACCTGGTCTTGATCGGCCTCGCGGTCGTGATCTTCTGGGGGACGTTCTTCCCGCTGATCTCGGAGGCGCTGAGCGGCCACAAGGCGAGCGTGGGGCCGCCCTGGTTCGACCGGCTGACCACCCCGCTCGCGCTGGTGCTGGTGCTGCTGTCCGGCATCGGGCCGCTCGTGGCCTGGCGGCGGATCACCACGCGCAATCTCCGCCGGGTGCTCGTCGTCCCGGCGCTCGTCACCGCGCTCGCGCTGCTGGTTCTGCTCGGGCTCACGAACGCCTCCGACAGCATCCCGTCGCTCCTCATGTTCTGCCTCGTCGCCTTCGTGCTGAGCGTCGTCGGCCAGGAGTTCTGGCGCGGGGCTCGAGCGCGGCGGGTGATGACCGGAGAGCCGCTGCCGCGCGCCCTGGTGCGCCTCGCCGGCCGCAACAGGCGGCGCTACGGCGGCTACCTCGTCCACGCGGGCATCGCCGTCCTCTTCCTCGGGGTGGCGGCCTCGTCGGCGTTCGTCCAGCAGCGCGACGTACGGCTGCGGCCCGGGCAGTCCGCCCGCGTCGGCGACTACAAGGTCACCTACCGGCGCGCCACTGCGCAGCTCGGCGGCGATCGGGCGGGGACGGGGGCGCCGATCTCGTTCGGCTCCGTCCTCGCGGTGCGCAAGGGCGACCAGAGGATCACGATGCGCCCGGCGCGCAACTTCTATCCCGCGCGCGACGCCTCAGCTGGGCCGATCGGCCCGATCTCGCAGTTCTTCGAGGGCGACGCCAACAGCGCCGTCGACCTCCGCTGGGGCCTGCGGCGCGACCTCTGGATCGCGATCAACCCCGACGTCAGCTCGCTCGTACCGATCGCGCGCAAGCTCGACTCCCGGCTCGCCGGCGCTGGCACCACGACCCAGGCACGGGCCGTGGCCGCCCTGACGGAGGTCTACCGCCGCGATCCGCCGCCCGCGGCCTTCCGGGTGCTCGTGTCGCCGCTCGTGGCCTGGATCTGGATCGGCGGAGCGATCGCGGTGCTGGGCGCCCTGGTGGCCGTCTGGCCCTCGCCGGAGGCGCGCCTGCGCCGGGTCACGAGCATGTACGCCGCGCGCCTGGGCCGCGAGCTGTCACGGGCCTAGCGGCCGGCCCGTCGACCCGGCATTCCTGTCCTGACCACCCATACGGTGGTCAAAGCAGGAATGTCCTCTCGCTGGCCGCCTAGCCTTCGCCGCACACATGGAGTTCGGCCTCGCCCTGATCCTGCTGATCGCCGTCCTGGCGATCGTCGTGCTGGCCCCGCTGCGGCGGCCCGGCGAGGTCGAGCGCCGCGACGCGGCGCGGCGGGCCGAGCTGGAGGCGGCCAAGGAGGCCAAGTACCGGGAGATCCGCGACGCGGAGCTCGACCACCGGATGGGCAAGCTGTCGGAGGCCGACTGGCGGGCGACCGACCGCGAGCTCAGAGGGGAGGCGGTCGGGATATTGCGGGACCTGGACAAGCTAGAGGGCCGGTGAAAACCGGCCCGGTTACGCGAGGCTGGACGCCGAGAGATGCCATCAGAGCGCGGGGCGGGAGGCCCCGCGGAGCTATTCTCTGCCCAGTGGAGCAGATCCTCAGCGGCGTTCAGATCATCCTCGCGGTGGTCCTCATCGTCCTCATCCTCATGCACTCGGGGAAGGACGCGGGGCTGTCGGGCGCCTTCGGCGTGGGCAGTGGCGCGGGTCCGCTGGGAGGTGGCTCCCTGGTCGAGCGGAACCTGAACCGCTGGACGATCGTGTTCGCCCTCCTGTTCGTGGGGAACGTGATCGCGCTCTTGAAAGTCAGCTGAGCCACACGCCGGCCGCCCGGATCGCCGGGCAGACCACTCCGTGGGCGAAGCGACGGCCGTAGAACTCGCCCTCGCTCGTGAGCACCGGCCGCGACGAGAGCGCCTCCGTACGGGCGAGGATGCCGAGCACGCTGTCGGTGAGCCGGAGGTCGGCTAGCGGCCGGGTCACGCGGCCGTCCTCGACGAGGAAGGTCCCGTCGCGGCTGACCGCCGTCACCAGCGTCTCTTTCGGCCGCACGACGTTGCCGTACCAGAGCCGGGTCACGTAGACGCCGCGCTCGATCGGCGCGCACAGCTCCCCCTCGTCCGCCGCGCCGCCGCCGACCAGCACCATGTTGGTAGGGACCGGGGGGAACCCGCCGCCGGGCGCGTGGGCGTGGCCGGTCGAGCGCTCGCCCGCCACGGCGGCGCTGCGGGTGTCGTGGACGATGCGGTGCGCCACGCCGTCCTGGATCAGCGGCAGGGGCGCCTTGGGAACTCCCTCGGCGTCGAATGAGCGGGGCAGGGTCGCCGCCAGCCGCGGGGAGTCGGCGAGGTTGATGCCCGGGGAGGCGACCATGGTGCCGAGTCGGCCGGCCAGCGCCCCGCGACCCTCAGCGTGCGCGAGGCCGTCGAAGGCCGTGTAGGCCAGCATCTCGAGGAGCGCGGCCACGCCGTGGTGCTCGAACACGACCGGGTACTCGCCGGGAGGGAGGTTCGCCGGCTCGCCGGCGTTGGCCTTCGCCACCGCGGTCGCCGCCAGGTGCGCCGCATCGAGGCCGCCGGCCGCGCGGGAGGTGCAGGCCGCGTAGCCGCTGCGCCCGCTCGGGGCGATGCAGACCACCTTCATGAACGCATCCGTCACGGCCTCGCCGACGGCCGTCCCCGCCGTCGAGGCGACCGCCGTCTCCACCTCGGCGGAATTCCAGATGCCGTGTGCG
>JBJMLJ010000204.1:0-3324 GCA_045805365.1 Thermoleophilaceae bacterium | reverse complement strand
GCAGAGGAGGCCGCGGACTTCGGGCGGCTGCTCCAGGCGACCATCCGGCAGATGGGCGTCTCGGACGCCCACATGGAGGAGGGCTCCCTGCGCGCCGACGCCAACGTCTCGATTCGGCCCGCCGGCGAGGCGACCTTCGGCACCAAGACCGAGCTGAAGAACATGAACTCCTGGAGCTTCCTGCGGCGCGGCATCCAGGCCGAGCTCGCGCGCCAGGAGGAGATCCTCGCGGGCGGGGGGGAGGTCGAGCAGGAGACGCTCCACTTCGATCCCCAGACCGGGACGCTGTCGCCGCTGCGCTCAAAGGAGGAGGCGCACGACTATCGCTATTTCCCCGAGCCCGACCTCGTGCCGCTCGCTCCGACCGAGGCCATGCTCGCGCGAGCGCGCGAGGCGATCCCCGAGCTGCCGGCGGAGCGCGCCGAGCGCTTCGAGAGCGAGCTCGGCCTGCCCGAGGAGACGGCTCGCGTCCTGGCGCACCGCTTCGAGCTGGGCGACTTCTACGAGCAGGCGGTCTCCGCCAATAGCGACGCCGAAGGCGGAGCGGTGCGAGCCGAAGGCGAGGGGGCGCCGGATCCGAAGACGCTCGCCAATTGGGTGAAGAACGAGCTCGTGCCCAGGCTCGGCGACGCCGACCCCGGGGAGTGGAAGGTCGACCCGGGCGCGCTGGCCCGGCTGGTGGCGCTTGTCGGGGAGAAGGCCGTGTCGCAGTCGGCGGCCAAGGACGTGCTCGACACGCTCGTCGCGGAGGGCGGTGACCCGCAGGCGATCGTAGAGGCGAAGGGCCTGACGAAGGCGGGCGGCGACGAGCTGGCCGAGGTCGTCGACCGCGCGCTCGAGGGCAACCCCGACATCGTCGAGAAGCTCAAGGCCGATCCGGGCGACAAGTCGATCGGAGCGATCGTCGGCGCCGTGATGCGGGAGACGAAGGGCCGCGCCGACGGCGGCGAGGTCCAGCGTCTGATCCGCGAGCGGATCGCCTAGCGCTCGGCTAGCGGCGCAGCAACCGATAGACGGCGGCGCCCACCGCTCCGCCGACGCCGACAGACGTGAAGAACGCTTGGACCGGCGACGCCCTCTCGCCCCTGAACTCCCTGACGAACGCGCGCGTGAACGCCATCGCTCAGGCGTAGCGCGATCGCATCGCGAACATCGCCAGCGCCACGATCGCGAGGGCGAACAGCACCGGATGGACGATCGCGCCCCCCGCGATGGCGATGATCAACAGCACGATCCCAAGAATCAACCAGAGCATCAGCCCTCCTTCCCTTCCGTGTGTCGGGCCCGGTACCCGGGAGGCCGGCCGGCTAGACCTGGGACGACTCGTGCGCCGTCCGCGCAGGAGTTAACGGCCGCGGGTTCCTGGGTACGCGGGGCCCTACGGAGGAGAGCACTAGGAGGAGCTATGGCCAAGGATGTCGCGGACGCGGTAGGTACCGCTCTCGGGAAGGCCGCGCGGGAAGCCGCGCAGAACATCGGCTCGAACGGACGCAAGCGAGCCGGCCCGTTGCCCGGACTGGGACGCCGCTCGAGCCCGCTCTCGGGGCTGAAGGGCGTAGCGGCAGGCGCGGGGATGGCTGCGTTGGCGCCGCTCGCCAAGCGCGCGATCAGCAACGGAGCCGATCCGCTCAAGGCTGCCGGCGGCAAGGTGGCCGAGGGCGCCAAGGAGACGGTCGGCAATGCCATGCCGGGCGGCGGCGACTCGAAGGGCGGTGCTCCGGGCGCCGGCAAGGGCCGGCGGATGCCGATCCAGCAGTCCGTCGACGTGGCCGTGCCGCTCAAGACCGCCTACAACCAGTGGACGCAGTTCGAGGAGTGGCCGGACTTCATGCACCGGGTCGACCGGGTCAGCCAGGAGGACGAGACCACCGTCTCCTTCAAGACCAAGATCTGGGGTATCTCGAAGGAGTTCAAGGCGGAGATCGTCGACCAGCGCCCGGACGACCGGATCAAGTGGAAGGTCACCGAGGGCCTGAACCACACCGGGGTCGTCTCCTTCCACGAGCTGGCGCCCCGGCTGACGCGGATCGAGCTGACCCTCGACGTCGAGCCGGGCTCGATGATCGAGAAGGCGGCCCGCGGCATGCGGCACGTCAAGCGGGCGGTACGGGCAGACCTCAAGCGCTTCAAGGCGTACATCGAGGTAAAGGAGGAGGAGAGCGGAGCCTGGCGCGGCACGATCGACGACGGCGAGAAGAAGTCGAGGCCGTCGCGGCGCCGGAAGACGTCCTCGTCCAACGGCGGCGGGCAGCGCTCATCGTCGAGCCGTGCCAAGTCCTCCTCGTCGGGCGCCCGTAGTCGCTCGTCGTCGGGCCGCAAGCGCGGCTCCGGCTCGGGCTCCGGCTCCGGCTCCGGTCGCAAGAAGAGCTCGTCGCGGTCGTGAACGGTCCGGTCATTCCATGGGGGGAGCTTCGTTGCGGCGGAAGGATCTGAACCGGGCCGTCGCGGCCGCGATCGAGGCGGCCTTCGAGGACGACGAGAAGCCGCGCCGGCGGCGCATTTCGGGGGTTCGCGCGATCGCGGTCGGAGCCGCTCTCGTGGCGGGTGCGCGCGTGGCGGCGAGCAACGCACCGGGACTGCCGCCCGGGGCCGCGCGAATCCCGGATCTGGTACGCGATCGGCTGACAGAGCGCGGCTGGCTCGATGGTGCCGAGCCCGAGCCCGAGGAGGACGAGGAATTCGATGAGGACGTCGACGAGGAGGTCGATGAGGACGTCGACCAGGAGGTCGATGAGGACCTCGACGCCGAGGCCGCCGACGAGAGCGACACGCCCGACGTCATCTCGCTGCTGAACCACTCGTCCCGGCCGCCCGTCCTGGCGGGCTCGCGCGGCCGGCGCGCGGACCGCATACGGCCGGCGGAGCGGCCGCCCTCGCCACCCAGAGAGAACGCTGAGAGGAACTAGATGGCGCGAGACGGCAAGAGCAAGGAGCAGGAGGCGGACCGGTACCGGAAGGCGGCGGAGGACGCGCTCCAGCAGCTGGACTGGGCGATCGGCTACCTGCACGGCATCCACAAGACCGACATCTCCAAGGCGCTGGCGAAGAACCGCTCGTACATCCGCAAGCAGCTGATGGGCAGGGCGGAGGAGTCGCTGCCGGCCCAGGAGACCAGCGAAACGTAGGCGAGGCAGGGAGGACACCAAATGGCAGTAGCAGCCCCCACATCCGGCGGATACCTGGAGCGGCCGAGGCCGAGCGGGCTGGCGGACGTCATCGACGTGATCCTCGACAAGGGGATCGTCATCGACGCCTACGTCCGGGTCGCGCTGATCGGCATCGAGATCCTCACGATCGACGCGCGGATCGTCATCGCCAGCGTCG
>JBJMLJ010000203.1:0-2915 GCA_045805365.1 Thermoleophilaceae bacterium | reverse complement strand
GGTTTGGCGGGCCGGCCGCAGGACGTCCAGGAGGTGCTCAAGCGCGCCCATCCGGGTCTGCGCGAGACGACCCGGGTGTTGCACATCCTCGGCGGCCAGAACCAGGTGATCGAGAACTTCATCCGCGACTCGGACACGGTCGTCGGCGAGCTCGCCAACCGCCGCACCGAGGTCTCGCGCTGGGTCCGGGAGGCGGGCAACACGGCGGCGATCTCGGCGACCCGCAGCCAGGCGATCCGGGAGGGCTTTAGGCGGCTGCCGACCTTCCTCGGCGAGCTGCGACCGACGATGGCAAGGCTCGCGGACCTGATCGACGCCCAGCGGCCGCTGCTCGGCGACCTGCGCCGCGCCTCGCCCAGCCTGACCACCTTCTTCACCAGGCTCGGCCCCTTCTCACAAGCCTCACGACCCGCGCTCAAGAGCCTCGGCGGCGCCGCCCAGGTCGGCACCCAAGCCTTCCGCGCCGGCGGCCGCGCCATCGCCGAACTCAACGCCCTCGCCCCCAAAGCCAAACCCACCTTCAAACCACTACGCCAATTCCTCCAAACCATGGACCAGCGCCCACGCGCGGTCGACAACAACGACGACCGCGCCGTCGTCGGGGGGCCGCCCGCTCCCGACCCGACTCATATCGGTCCCGGGGACCGCCACGGCTGGACCGGCCTCGAGTCGATCTGGAACTACCCCTTCTGGCAGGGGCTGAGCATCAACGGCTACGACAACGTCAGCCACCTGCTGCGGGTCTCCGTCTACGGCGACCCGGACTGCGCCGCGCTGCACACCCACTTCGACCTGAGCGACCCGTCGCAGAAGGCCGTCTTCGACAAGTGCAGCCAGTGGCTCGGCCCGAACCTGCCCGGGATCACGAGCCCGGACTTCACCTCCAACCCGCGCGAGCTGGCGACGCTGGAGAAGGAGTCCAAGCAGCCCGCGAAGCATGTCGGTGAGGTGCGCCATGCGGGCCAGGTCGACGCAGGCCCGCTGCCCGGTCAGCGGGACATCTCGAAGCCGCAGGTCGCCCTGCCGCCGGCCGTCAGGCGGCTGCTCGACGGGCTGACGCCGAAGCAGAAGCGCAAGCTGGGCGGCTTGCCGGCGGTGCCGGGTCTGACGGGTGGCGGCGCCGGTGGGTCGGGCGCGAGCGATCCGGGTTCCAGCCAGGGTCTTCTCGACTTTTTGTTGGGGTCATGAGTCGGCGTCGGGGGACAGGGTCGCTTGTTGCTAGCCCGGTTTTGGTGGGGGCGGTGACGGTGTTGATTTCGATCATTGCGGTGTTCATTGCCTATAACGCGAATCGTGGGTTGCCGTTTGTGCCGACCTATGACTTGAATGCGCAGTTGCCGTCGGGCGACAAGTTGGTCAAGGGCAATGAGGTGCGGACGGGCGGGTTCCGGGTCGGGGTGGTGTCGGACATCACGCCGAAGACGGTCAGCGTGGCGGGCAAGCGGCGGTCGGTGGCGGTGGTCAAGTTGAAGCTGGACAAGGTCGTCGATCCGCTCGGGGTCGACACCAGGCTGCGGGTGCGGCCGCGGTCGGCGCTCGGGCTGAAGTATGTGGAGTTGACGCCGGGCCACTCGAGCCAGACCTTCAAGGCGGGCGACACGGTGCCGCTCAAGAACGCGTCGCAGCCGTTGGAGCTGGAGGACGTCTTCTCGACCTTCCAGCCAAAGACGCGCCAGGACATCAGGACCGCGACCGAGGGCTTCGGCGACGCCTTCACCGGCCGCGGCCAGTCGATCAACACCGCGATCGCGGCCTTGAACCCGTTCTTCCGCCACCTGACCCCGGTCATGCACTCACTCGCCGACCCGGACACCCAGCTCGACCAGTTCTTCCTCCAGCTCGGCCGCTCGGCCGCCCAGGTCGCCCCCGTCGCGCACATCAACGCCGTCCTCTTCACAGAGATGGCCGACACCTTCGCCGCCATCTCCAACGACCCCGCCGCGCTCCAAGCAACGATCGAGAAAAGCCCCCCCACCGAAACCACCGCGATCGAAAGCTTCCGCGTCCAACGCCCCTTCCTCGCCGACTTCGCCGACCTCTCCCACCGCCTCCAACCCGCCATCCAAGAACTACCGCGCTCACTACCCAAAATCAACATCGCACTCAAAGCCGGCACCGGCGTGCTGCCCAAGACGGTTGGGCTGAGCGAGCGGCTCGGCAAGGTCTCCAAGCGGCTCCGCGGCCTGTTCGACGACCCGAACACGCTGCTCTCCCTCCAGGACCTGAACACGGCCCTGACGGTCGCGCTTCCGGCGGTCCGCTTCATCACGCCGTACCAGCTGGTCTGCAACGACTCCGTCTACTTCTTCCAGGCGCTGGGCGAGCACATGTCCGAGGTCCAGACCGGTCCGACCGGGGGCGGGACGGTTCAGCAGGAGGGCGGGAAGCTGGCCAACACCCGGCAGCCGAACAACACCGGGACGATCGAGAGCTCCCGCGTTCGGGACGTCCCGCCCGACATGGACCCGATCGGGGCGAAGGACGCCTTCGGCGCGCCGCTGCTGCGCGAATACGTGAACCCCTACCCGCAGGCCGTCGACGCGCAGGGGAACGCGGACTGTGGCGTCGGGCAGTTCGGGTACGTCCGCGGCCCGCTCTCGGACAAGGGGCGCTACGGCCGAGGCCTGCTCGCCGACGGGACGCCTAGCGGCGGCAACTGGCCGGTGAACCTCGACAACTGGCCGATTCTCTCCGGCGGCACATATGTGACCCGCCGCCTCGGGATCAACAACCTCAGGGACGTGCCGTGAGCGGCCGCAGTAACGGAATTCCACCGTTCAAGGTCGGTGTCATTGCGATCGTTGTCATCGGTCTGCTGACCTATTTCGGTTTTACGAAGTCGAATCCGTTTGCGCATCCGTATGTGCTTAAGGCGGTGTTCGACAACGTGAATAACTTGAAGCCGAATTCGCCGG
>JBJMLJ010000202.1:0-5667 GCA_045805365.1 Thermoleophilaceae bacterium | reverse complement strand
CGGCAACAACGGCGCCATCGTCTGGCCCGACGCGGACCTGGCGCTCGCCGCGCGGGAGATCGCGCACGGAGCGTTCGCCCAGGCCGGGCAGCGCTGCACGGCCAACCGGCGCGTGATCGTCCACCGCGACTGCCGCGACGATCTCCTGGGGCTACTCCGCGAGCAGACCGCGGCGCTCGCATGGGGAGATCCGCAGCAGCCGGAGACCGAGGTCGGCCCGCTGGTGAGCGCCGAGCGGCGCGACAGGCTCGCGGAGCTGGTCGAGCGGGCGGGACCGGAGGTGGAGCTGATCGTCCCGCACCGAGCCGCGCCGCCCGGCGACGCCTGGTATCCGCCGACGATCGCCCTGTGCGACGACCCGTACCACGAGCTCGTCCAGCACGAAAGCTTCGGCCCGCTGCTCGTGGTCGAGACGGTCGACGACTGGCACGGCGCGATGGCGCTCCTGAACGGCGTCTCACAGGGTCTCGTCGCCGCGCTGTTCAGCACGTCCGCCGAGCTGGCGGACCGCTTCACGCGCGACGCACAGGCCGGGATCCTCAAGCTGAACCGCTCGACCGCGGACGCCGACGTGGACGTCCCGTTCGGGGGCTGGAAGGCGTCCGGCATCGGTCCGCCGGAGCACGGCAGCTTCGACCGCGACTTCTACACGCGCGTCCAAGTGCTGTATTCCGCCTCAGGCACCCAGCCCTGATCCGAGCGCCGCAGCCAGCGCGCGTCCGTGATCGGCTCCCGCGGCTCGCGCTCGCCGCCGGTGAGATTCCCCAGCACGGTGGCTTGTTGCCCGAGGCGTGGGCGGCGGGCTCGTCGCGCTCGATAAGGGTCACGGCAGCGCCGCGGCGGGCGAGGAAGTAGGCCGCGAAGGCTCCGCTGATGCCGCCGCCTACGACCGCGATCATCGCGCCTATGCTAAGCCGCTTGCCGCCGCCCTGGAAACCCGCGGACACCGAGCGTTCCATCCCGGAGGTGTTCGAGCGCGAGGCGCGGCGCGACGGGTCGAAGACGGCCATCGCGGGGACTTCCTGGCAGCCGAGCTTCGCCGAGCTCGACTCCGCGGCCAACGGGATCGCCCACGACCTGGCCGACCGCGGCGATGATGCCGCCGCACCCGTCGCCCTGCTCATGCGCCATGACGCCCCGCAGATCGCGGCGATGCTCGCCGCGCTCAAGGCCGGGAGGACCGTCGTGGTGCTCAACGGGAGCGATCCGCCGGCGCGGCTCGAGCAGATACGCGCCGACCTCGGCCCGCGGGTTGTACTGGTGGACGACCGCAACCGCGAGCCGGCCCTCGCGGCCGGGTTCGGCCCCGGCGAGCTCTTGACGGTCGCGGAACGGCCCGAGGCGGGGGCGGGCGGCCCGCCCGAGCCGCCACCGGCCGCGGACGACCTCGCCTTCGTCATCTACACGTCGGGCTCGACCGGCCGCCCCAACGGAGTGATGCAGCCGCACCGGAACGTGCTCCACAACGTCCTCCGCCTCACGAACGGCCTCGGGGTGCGGCCGGAGGACCGGCTCGTCCTGCTCGCCTCGCTCAGCAGCGGCCAGGGGCTGGCCACCGCCTGGGTCGCGCTGCTCAACGGCGCCACCGTCTGCCCCTTCCCGATCATGGAGCGCGGTGTCACCGGGCTGCCGGGATGGCTACAGGAGAACGCCGTCTCGGTGGTGGTCGTCTCGGCCTCCGTCTACCGCAACTTCGTCCGGACGCTGGGCGGCGGCCGGCTCTCGGGGATCCGGCTGCTCCGGCTTGGCTCGGAGGCGGCGCTGCGCTCGGACTTCGAGGCCTACCGGCGGCACTTCCCCGCCGATTGCATGTTCGCCAACACCTACTCCTCCTCCGAGGCGGGGAACGTGACCCAGTTCCTCGCGGGGCCCGACCTGGAGCCCGGCCACGGCGCCCTGCCGATCGGCAACGCCGCGCAGGACCTCCAGGTGCTCCTCCTCGGCGAGGACGGCGGCGAGGTGGCGGCGGGACAGCTCGGCGAGATCGTCGTTCGTAGCGACTACCTCTCGCCCGGCTACTGGCGCAACGAGGAGCTGACCGCCCGCCGCTTCGGCGACGGCGTCTTTCACACCGGCGACGTCGGCCGCCTGTCGGACGACGGCGTGCTCACCTGGGTCGGGCGGAAGGACGTCCAGGTGAAGGTGCGCGGCAGCCGGGTGGACCTGTCGGAGGTGGAGGCGGCGCTCGCCGCCCAGCCGGGCGTCCACGTCGCGGTCGCCGGGCCGCGGGCGACGCCGCGCGGCGACACCCGGCTCGCGGCCTACGTCATCCCGGAGCCCGATTCCCAGACGGGGGCGAGCGAGCTGCGCGAGGCGCTCCACGCGAGCCTGCCGGACCACGCGGTCCCGACCGAGTTCGCCTTCCTCGACGCGTTTCCGCTCAACCCCCACGGCAAGGTCGACCGGGCGGCGCTCGCGGGCCTCGAGCTCGACGCGCCGAAGGCTGAGAACGGCCGGCCGGCGGTCAGCGAGGCCCAGGAGCTGGTGGCCGACATCTGGGCGCGGGCCTTCGAGCGGGAGGCGATCGGTCGCGACGACCACTTCTTCGAGCTCGGAGGCGACTCCCTGACCGCGGCCGTGGTGGCCGCCGGGATCCACGCCGCCTTCGGCGTCGAGATCGAGCTGGGTGCGTTCGCGGAGAGCCCGACGGTGACCGCGATGGCCGAGCTGGTCGAGGCGCTCCGCTCGGGCGGGAGGCCGAGTCGCGCCGCCATCACCAAGGTCCCGCGCGACGAGCCCCTCGTCTGCTCCTTCATCCAGGAGCGCACCTGGCGGCACTCGCGGACGCCCGAGGAGTCTGCCCCCTACACGGTCTCCGGGGGCGTTCGCATCCGCGGGCAGCTGGACGTCGGAGCGGTCGGCCGCGCCCTGACCCGGCTCGTCCGCAGGCACGAGATCCTGCGAACCACCTTCGCCGAGCGTGGCGGCGAGGCCGTCCAGGTCGTGCATCCGCCGCAGGCCGTCGACCTGCCCCTGGTCGAGGCGGCGTCGGAGGAGGAGGCGCTCGGGCGCTTCCTCCACGAGTCGCGCGCGGTCTTCGACCTGGAGAGGGCCCCCCTGGTGCGCTTCCTCCTCGTCCGGCTGGCCGACGACCACCATTGGCTCCTCCGCTTCAACCACCACATCAACTCGGATGGCCGCTCCTGGCGGATCTTCTTCGACGAGCTGCGGCTGCTCTACGAGGCCGACGTGAACAGCGAGCCGAGCCCGCTCGCCGACGAGGAGCCGCTCCAGTACGCCGACTTCGCGGCCTGGGAGCGGCGGGCCTACGCGGCGGAGGACGAGCGGCACGAGCGCGACGTCGCCTGGTGGGCCGGGGCGCTCGAGGGGGCTCCCGAGCGGATGCCGCTTCCCTTCGAGCGCAGGACGCCCGATCCCTCGGCGAGTCCCTCCGATGCCACGTTCCTGTTCGGGCTGGATCCCGAGCTGTCGCGCGGGCTCGAGGCGCTGCGGCGCTCCGAGGGATGCACGTTCTTCATGGTCCGGGTGGCGGCGCTGGCCGCGCAGCTCGCGGCCGAGACCGGCAGCGACGACGTCGTGATCGGGACCTACGCGACCACGCGCCGGACGGCGGAGACACACGACATGTTCGGCTTCTTCAGCAACCTTGCCGCGCTCCGGCTCCGCCTCGAGGGGGACCCCTCCTTCCGCGACTGGCTCGCCACCGTGCGCGAGGCGGTCATCGACATGAGCGCGCACAGCGAGATGCCGTACGGCGAGCTGTGCGAACGGCTGAGGGAGCGGGGAACGGTGCCCCCGGCCCTGCATTCGGTGTTCACCGCGGGCGACATCATGCCGCCCACCCGCGTGGCCGGAATCGAGATCACGCCGCTCGAGCGGGTCTTCGGCAACATGCCGTGGGGCTTCACCCTCCAGCTCGATCCGAATTGGGAGGCGCAGCGCTGCCAGGTGGCCTTCGACGCTCGGGTTCATGACCCGGTGGCGGTCATGGCGTTCGTCGACCGCTACAGACAGCTGCTGGCGGACGTCTGCGCGGAGCCCGATGGCCCGCTGCGCGGGCTGCTGCCGAGCCGACGGGGCCGGTTCAGTCGGCTGCTCCGGCGCGCGCTGACCCCCTGACCATCGGCCGCACGAGCGGCACGGCCTTGGGGATGCGCCCCCGTTCGGAGTGCTCGACCTCGAGCGGCGAGGACTCGATCGTGCTCAGTGTGTCGCGGTTGCAGTGGCAGCCGTCACCGAACCACTTCCAGGGCGTGTGCAGCCTGTCCTGCCAGCGCGCCAGGCCGGGATCATCGGCCCGCACGTGCTCGAGGAACAGGAAGAGCCCGCCCGGCTTGAGGACCCGCGCGATCTCGCGCAGCGACGCCTCCGGGTCCGGGACCGTGCAGAGGACGAGCGTCAGGGCGACCGTGTCGAAGGAGTAGTCGTCGAACGGCAGCCGCTCCGCCGGCGCCTCGACGACCCGGACGTCGCGGTCGAGCTTCTTCCGCAGCTGCGCCGCCATGTGCGGGTCCGGCTCGCTGAGCACGAGCTCGTCGAGGCCCTCGGGCCAGTGTTCGAGGTTGAGGCCGGTGCCCGCGCCGACCTCGAGGCAGCGGCCGCTAGCCGCCGAGAGGAGCTCGCGGCGCATGTCCCCCAGCCCCGCCTGCTCCGTCTGGGCGAGGAACCTGTCGTAGCCCAGGGCGAACATGCGGCCCCAGGTCGCGTCGTAGATGCGGCCCATGGCGGCCACCGAGCCTACTGCGGTTGCGCGCGATAGGGAAAGATGCGAGAAGTCACCTGCGAAGCGTAGAAAGGACCGTTTTCGATGCCGACCTACGTCATGCTGAGCACGCTCAACCCCGAGGGTGTACAGACGATCAAGAACAACCCCTCGCGGATCCGCGAGGTCAACAAGGAGATCGAGCAGCTCGGGGCGACCGTCAAGGCCCAGTGGGCGGTGCTCGGCCGCTTCGACTTCGTGAACATCGTCGAGGCGCCCGACGAGGCGACCATGGCCAAGGTCTCCCTCGAGCTCGGCTCGCGTGGGACGGCCCGCTACGAGTCGCTGCCCGCCATCCCGGTGGACGACTTCATCGCCTCGCTGTGAGGGTCCGCGGTTGAAGAGCGTCCTCGTCGTCGGGGGCGGCGGGCGTGAGCACGCGCTCGTGCGCGCCCTGCTCCGCAGCCCGCAGGGGCCCGAGGTCCTGTGCGCACCCGGCAACGCCGGGATCGGGCACGACGTCGAGTGCCTGGACGTCGGGGCGGAGGACGTCGACGGCATCGTCAAGGCGGCCCGCGAGCGCGATGTGGGGTTCGTCGTCGTGGGGCCGGAGGCGCCCCTCGTTGCCGGCCTCGTCGACGCCCTCGACGAGGCCGGCGTGCGCGCCTTCGGACCGAGCGCCGAGGCGGCCCGGATCGAGGGCTCGAAGGCCTACGCCAAGCAGCTGATGCGCGACGTGGGCGTGCCGACGGCCTCGCACGCGCTCTTCCGCGACCGCGAGGAGGCGGCGGCCCACGTGGCCTGCGCGTCCTATCCGGCGGTCCTGAAGGCGGACGTGCTCGCCGCGGGCAAGGGGGTGATCATCGCCAAGGACGAGCGTGAGGCGCGCGAGGCGCTCGACGTCTTCTTCGGCGAGAAGCGCTTCGGGGAGACCGAGGTGGTGATCGAGGAGTTCCTCGAGGGCGAGGAGCTGTCGCTGCTGGCGGTCTGCGACGGGGAGCGCG
>JBJMLJ010000201.1:0-6611 GCA_045805365.1 Thermoleophilaceae bacterium | reverse complement strand
GCAGAGGAGGCCGCGGACTTCGGGCGGCTGCTCCAGGCGACCATCCGGCAGATGGGCGTCTCGGACGCCCACATGGAGGAGGGCTCCCTGCGCGCCGACGCCAACGTCTCGATTCGGCCCGCCGGCGAGGCGACCTTCGGCACCAAGACCGAGTTGAAGAACATGAACTCCTGGAGCTTCCTGCGGCGCGGCATCCAGGCCGAGCTCGCGCGCCAGGAGGAGATCCTCGCGGGCGGGGGGGAGGTCGAGCAGGAGACGCTCCACTTCGATCCCCAGACCGGGACGCTGTCGCCGCTCCGCTCCAAGGAGGAGGCGCACGACTACCGCTACTTCCCCGAGCCCGACTTGGTGCCGCTCGCTCCGACCGAGGCCATGCTCGCGCGAGCGCGCGAGGCGATCCCCGAGCTGCCGGCGGAGCGCGCCGAGCGCTTCGAGAGCGAGCTCGGACTGCCCGAGGAGACGGCTCGCGTCCTGGCGCACCGCTTCGAGCTGGGCGACTTCTACGAGCAGGCGATCGCCGTGGGCGACGGTGCGGCCGACCCGAAGACGATCGCCAACTGGGTCAAGAACGAGCTGGTGCCGCGCCTCGGCGACGCGGAGCCCGAGCAGTGGAAGGTGGAGCCGGCCGCGCTGGCGCGACTGGTCGCGCTTGTGGGGGAGAAGGCCGTGTCGCAGTCGGCAGCGAAGGAGGTCCTCGACGCGCTGGTGGCCGACGGCGGCGACCCGCGGGAGATCGTCGACGCCAAGGGACTCGGCCGCGCCAGCGGCGACGAGCTGAGCGAGGTGGTGGACCGCGCGCTTGCCGCCAACCCCGATGTGGTCGAGAAGCTCAAGGCCGACCCCGGCAGCAAGGCCGTGGGCGCGATCGTCGGCGCGGTGATGAAGGAGACGAAGGGCCGCGCCGACGGCGGCGAGGTCCAACGGCTGATCCGCGAGCGGATCGGCTAGCGCCGCAAGAAGCGGTAGACCCCTGCCGCCACCGCGCCGCCCGCGCCGGCCGCGGTCAGCATGGCGCGCGGGGTCGACGGGCGACCGCCGCGGAACGCCTTCTCGAACGACCTCGTGAACGCCATCACTTCAGCTTGTCCGCGGCGCGCCGAGCGCGCTTCTTGGTGCTGCCCTTGGCCTGGTCCACGCGGCCCTTGTCCTTGAGCCGCTTGTTATCCGCGAGCGCCCCGAGCGACTCCTTCGCCCGGCCCGTGGCCCTGTCCTTCCGGCCGGCCATCAGGCGTACCTCGAGCGCCCGACGAACATCAGCAGCGCCAGGATCGCAAGTACGAACAGCACCGGGTGAATGATCACCCCGCCCGCGATTGCGATCACGAGCAACACCACTCCAAGGATCAACCAGATCATCTGACTCCTCCGTCCGTGTGCGCCGTGCATACCCCGCGGTGCGGGCGGCTATGTCACGAATCGAGACCGGTCGTCCGTCGCCTCCCCCCGCGCAGGTTAACCCGGGACGGCTTCTGGGTAGTGCGGCGCAACGGAGGAGACATCTAGGAGGGATCCATGGCCAAGGACGTAGGCGACGCGGTAGGAACCGCACTCGGGAAGCTCGCACGCGAGGCTGCAAAGGGAGTTGCAAACGACCGCAAGCGCGCCGGCCCGTTGCCCGGGATGGGCAAGGGCTCGAGCCCGCTGTCCGGGATGAAGGGCGTAGCGGCCGGTGCGGGCGTGGCCGCCCTTGCGCCGCTTGCCGCCAAGGGCGCGGGCAAGCTCGCGAAGCGGGCCGTGACGAACGGCGCCGATCCGGTCAAGAAGGTCGGCGAGAAGGCCGCCGAGGGCGCCAAGGACGCCGTCGGTAAGTCGGGCGGCCCGGCCGGCCTGGCCAAGGAGGCCGGCAAGGGGCTGCTGCCCGGCGGCGGCGGAGGCGGCTCGGACGGCGACCCGGGCACCGGCAAGGGTCGGCGCATGCCGGTCCAGCAGGCGGTCGACGTGGCCGTCCCCTTGAAGACCGCCTACAACCAGTGGACGCAGTTTGAGGAGTGGCCCAGCTTCATGCACCGGGTCGACAACGTCTCGCAGGAGGACGAGACCACGGTCGCGTTCAAGGCGAAGATCTGGGGCGTCTCCAAGGAGTTCAAGGCGGAGATCCTCGACCAGCGGCCAGACGACCGGATCAAGTGGCACGTGACCGAGGGCCTCAACCACGCGGGCGTCGTGTCGTTCCACGAGCTCGCGCCCAGGCTCACCCGCATCGAGGTGACCCTCGATGTTCAGCCCGGCTCGCTCATCGAGAAGGCGGCGCGCGGGATGCGCCACGTGAAGCGGGCCGTCCGGGCGGACCTGCACCGCTTCAAGGCCTACATCGAGATGGAGGAAGAGGAGAGCGGGTCGTGGCGCGGCGAGATCGACGACGGGGACGTCAAGCCGGCGCGCAAGCGCTCGTCGTCATCGGGCGGCTCGCGCAAGCGCGGAAGCTCGAGCGGCGGCAACGGCTCCTCGGGGCGCAGCAAGACCAAGGCGTCGTCCTCGGGAGCTGGAAGCCGTTCGTCGTCCAAGCGGGGTAGCTCCTCCCGCGGGCGCTCGTCGTCCAACGGGAAGAGCAGCTCGGGTTCGGGGCGCAAGAAGAGCTCGTCGCGAAAGTCGTGAGCTCGCGGTTCGACATGAGCCGGATGGCCGCGGCGGCGGTCGAGGCGGCGTTCGACGACCGCGAACAGCCAGAGCGTCGCCGCCATTCCGGCCTCCGGGCGCTGGCGGCCGGTGCCGCGCTGGCGGCGGCGGCCCGGCTCGTAGTGGCCAAGGCGCCCGACATCCCCTGGCTGTCCGAGCTCACGCAGGTACCGGACGCCGTGCGCGACCGGCTTGCCGAGCACGGCTGGCTCGGCGACCAGGAGCCGGAGGCTGACGAGGAGTACCTGGACGAGGAGGGGGACGAGCCGGAGGCCGAGGAAGAGGTCGAGCCGGAGGCAGAGGCGCAGGAGGAGATCGAGGACGAGGACGAGGAGCCCGAGGACGAGGCGGACGACGAGGGCCCCGAGGACGAGCCGGACGACGGCGGGCCCGAAGCGGAGGCGGACGCCGAGCCGGACGAGGAGCCCGAGGACGAGGACGAGGCTCCCGAGGAGCCGAATCCCGGCCTCGACACGGACGATGCCGACCCCGAGGCGCGCTCGGAGACGCCCGACATGCTCGGGGCCCTGGATCCCCACTCGCCGCCCCCTCTCCTGGCGGGCGCTCGCCTGCGCGGCACACGGCGCATCCGCCCGGCCGCGCGCCCACCCCGGCCGCCCCATAGGGACGCCGAGCAGAAGAACTCCTCGAAGCGGAGGTCCTGATGGCGCAGAACGACAAGAAGTACGCGGACCACCCCAAGGAGAAGGAGGCGGACCGGTACCGGAAGGCGGCGGAGGACGCGCTCCAGCAGCTGGACTGGGCGATCGGCTACCTGCACGGCATCCACAAGACCGACATCTCCAAGGCGCTGGCGAAGAACCGCTCGTACATCCGCAAGCAGCTGATGGGCCGGGCGGAGGAGTCGCTGCCGGCCCAGGAGACCAGCGAAACGTAGGCGAGGCAGGGAGGACACCAAATGGCAGTAGCAGCCCCCAGATCCGGCGGATACCTGGAGCGGCCGAGGCCGAGCGGGCTGGCGGACGTCATCGACGTGATCCTCGACAAGGGGATCGTCATCGACGCCTACGTCCGGGTCGCGCTGATCGGCATCGAGATCCTCACGATCGACGCGCGGATCGTCATCGCCAGCGTCGACACCTACCTGCGCTTTGCCGAGGCGGTGAACCGTCTCGACATCGCACACACCGACGATTCGCAGGGGCTGCCGGAGCTGATGGAGTCGGTGACCTCCGGAGGCGCCGAGTCGAAGACGAAGGGAGTGCTCGAGGGCGCCAAGGAGAAGCTCTTCGGCGACGACGACGATGAGGGCGAAGAGGACAAGGACAAGGAGAAGGGGAAGGAGAAGCAGACGAGCCGCCGCCGGTCGTCTTCGTCGAAGCGGTCGTCGGGGTCGTCTCGGTCCCGGAGTCGCAAGGGAAGCTGAGTGCCCGGCAAGCGGGGAACCGTCTACGTCTACGGCGTCCTGTCGGAGGCCGAGCGTCGCACGGTCTCGGTGGAGGGGGTCGAGGGGGCGGCGGTCAGAACCGTCAGCGGGGCCGGCCTCGCGGCGCTCGTGAGCGACCTGGAGGCCGAGACGCTCACGGCCGCCAAGGAGGTCCGCGCCCACTGGCGTGTGCTGGAGGAGGCCTCCACGGCCGCGACCGTGCTGCCGGTGCGCTTCGGCACCGTGATGGAGAGCGACGAGGCGGTGCGGCGGGAGCTGCTCGAGCCAAACGCCGAGCGACTCGTCGCGCTGCTCGGCGAGCTCGGCGGGCGGGTGCAGCTCAGCGTTAAGGCCGACTACGACGAGGATGAGCTGCTCCGCCGGGTGGTCGCCGACTCGCCTCACGTGGCCGCGCTCCGGGAGCGGCTGAAGGGACTGCCCGAGGAGGCGGGGTACTACGACCGCATACGCCTCGGCGAGCTCGTGTCCTCCGAGATCGAACACCGCAGGGAGGAGGACCGTGCCCGTGCGCTGGGCCGGCTCGAGCCGCTGGCGGTCAGCGCGCGCGAGGAGGCGGTGAGCGGGGTCGAGGGCGCCTTCAACCTCGCCTTCCTCGTGGATCGAGATCGCGTCGACTCGTTCAGCGCCGCCGTTCGGAGCCTCGCCGAGGAGACGGGGGAGCGCCTGCGTGTTCGCTACGTCGGCCCTCTGCCTCCGTACAGCTTCACGGACGCCGAGCTCGTGGCCGGAGGCTCCGAGTGGGGTTGATCAGCGGGCTCCTCACGCTGCCGCTGGCCCCTGTGCGCGGGACCGTCTGGATCGCCGAGCGCCTCGAGGAGCAGGCCGAGGCCGAGCTCTACGACGAGTCGTCGATCCGAAGCGGGCTGCTCGAGCTCGAGGCGGCGCGCGAGACGGGCGAGTTCGACGAGCAGGAGCTGGCCGAGGCCGAGGACGCCCTTGTGGAGCGGCTCATGCAGGTACGCGGGTTCGCGGGAGAGGAGCATCGTGGCGGGATCGAATGACGACGGGCGCTTGTCCGCCCAGGAGCTGAGCCAGGCGGCACTTGCGACGGTCGAGGAGCTGACCGGCTACCAGCCCGAGGCGGTGACCGCGCTCGAGTGGGACGAAGACGTCTGGCGGATCACGGTGGACGCGCTCGAGCTGTCGCGCGTGCCCAGCACGACGGACATGATCGGCGAGTACGTCGTGCAGCTGGACGAGAACGGCACGTTGCGCGGCTACAAGCGCACCCGTCGCTTCCAACGCTGCGAAGCGAACCAGGCGTGAGCGTGGAGGAGCGACATCTGCCAGCCCGCGCCACGAGCTCCCTGCCCGGGCGTCCCGACTCGCAGACGAACCTCGCGGACATCCTCGAGCGCGTGCTCGACAAGGGCATCGTCATCGCGGGCGACATCCAGATCAACCTGCTCGACATCGAGCTGCTGACGATCAAGCTGCGGCTCCTGATCGCGTCGGTCGACCGCGCGCGCGAGATGGGCATCAACTGGTGGGAGAGCGACTCCTCGTTGCAGAGCCTTGACTCCGGCGAGGAGGACGGCGGCCGGCTCGAGCGGGAGAACCGCGAGCTGCGGGAGCGGCTCGAGCGGCTCGAGCGGCGGCTCGATGCAGGCGATGGCAACGATGGCTGAGGAGCTGGCCGGCTGGGCCGCTCGGCGGGCGCCGGAGCTCGTGGCCCGCGCCGAGGCGGAAGCCGTGGCCGAGCTCAAGCGGGCTCTGCTCGGCGCCGCGCTCGGCGAGCGGGCGGAGCCGAGGCCGGGGCCCGCCAGGAAGCCCGTGAGCGGCGACGCCCTATGGACCTATTGCGTCACGCGGTCCGGCGAGGGCGGACCGGAGGACGTCCTCGGCGTACGGGGCGCGCACCTGATGCGCGTTGAGTCGGGCGATCTGGCCGCGGTCGTCAGCCGTGTCCCGCTCGCAGAGTTCGGCGCGGAGCCCCTCCGCGACAACCTGAACGACATCGCCTGGCTCGAGCGGGTGGCCCGGGCCCACCAGAAGGTGCTCGAGGCCGCGCTCGAGGCCGGCACCATCGTGCCGCTGCGGCTGTGCACGATCTACGAGAGCGAGGCGGGCGTGCGGCGGATGCTCCAGGACGAGGGAGAGACGCTCGCCCGGGCCCTGGAGATCCTGGACGGGCGACAGGAGTGGGGGGTCAAGCTGCTCGTCGACGCCGAGAAGCTGGCGAGCGCCGCCCGGGCCCGCAGCGACGAGGCCGGCGAGCTCGACGATGAGCTGCGGGAGCGAACGGAGGGCGGCGCCTACATGCTCCGCCGCCGCTTCGAGCGGCGGACGCGCGAGGTCGCCGACGCGCTGGCGGCGGAGGTGGCCGAGGACGTCCATGGCCGGCTGGCGGCCTGGGCGACGGATGCGGTGTCGCTGCCGCCGCAGAACCGCGACCTCTCCCACCACGAGGGCGACATGCTGCTGAACGGCGCCTACCTGGTTGCCACCGACCGCGTCCAGGGCCTGAGGGAGCTGGTCGCCGAGCTGGAGGAGCTCCACCGCCCGCTGGGCGCCCGCCTCGAGCTGACCGGCCCCTGGCCGCCCTACAACTTCGTCCCTCGCGGCGGGAGCGCGGCGATCGCATGAG
>JBJMLJ010000200.1:0-2596 GCA_045805365.1 Thermoleophilaceae bacterium | reverse complement strand
GGCAAGGCGGCGGTCGTCAGCGGCGACAAGCACCTCAGGGACCTCGGTCCCGGCGACTTCCTCGGCGAGATCGCCATCCTCAGTCAGAAGGCCAGGACCGCCTCGGTCATCGCGACGTCGAACGTCAAGGCGATCGCGATGTCCGCCAACGACTTTCGCGAGATGACCGAGTCGATCCCGGAGGTCGCCAAGCAGATCAACGACGCCGTCGAGGACCGCCTGGAGCGCGACCGCCTGTTCGGTCTGGACCGCTAGCGTCGGCGATCACACGGGGCACCTGCGCCTCACTCTCCTCCGCCATGCGCCGCACCTCCGCGGACAGCCGGGCCTCCCAGGCGCGCGACGCGCGCTGCTCCGCCCTTCGGCTGTTGTCGGCCTTCGCTCTCATCGCCGACGAGCGTGGCGAGCGTCCCTGAAGCTGCGGTAACCGGCAGCTAAAACTTTCGCTAGTCGGCCATCGGCTCGGCGGCGAGCTGATGGCGGAGGCGATCGCGGAGCTCGGCGAAGGCCACGGCCTCGTAGGCGATCAGTGCCCCGAGCAACCCGACCAGGATGCCGATCGTCGCGAGCGGCGGGACCTGTTCGGCCACCGGCACGAGGGCGACGAGCACGATCGCGCACAGCAGCCGCGCGGTGCTGAAGCGGTGGACGTTCCGCCAGCGGAAGGCGACGTGCGCGAGCAGGTAGAGCGCGGTGCCGCCCATCGTGGCCACGGCCGGGACCGCCTCGAGCGGGTCGTCGACGTTCCCGAGCGTGGTCTTGAGTCCGAGCGCCACCATCACGATGCCGGCCACCATCGGGAAGTGCAGGTAGGAGAACGAGTCGCGCGCGATCTCGTTGCGCTCGCGCCCCTCCCTCGCCTTGGTGAGCCGTCGCTCCGCCACGAGCGCCACCACGTCGAAGTAGAGCCACCACAGCGCCGCCGCGACGAGCACGCCTCCCACCGCGGCGATCACCACGCCGGTATCGAGGTGGCCGTGCGTGCCTACCCCGATCGCGGCGATGGACTCGCCGAGGGCGATGATCACGATCAGGCCGTGGCGCTCGGCGAAGTGGCCGGGTACGAGCTTCCAGCCCTCGGATCCGAAGAAGTAGGGACCGGCCATGTCGAGGCCGAGCGCGAGCGCCCAGAGGCCGAGCTGGAGCCCATGGTCGGCGAATGACGCTGCGATGAGGAGTCCGACGCCGACCGCGGTGCTGCCGGCGAGGCCGACGACCGACTTGCGGAGCTTCGGATCGTCGCGGCTCGCTACGAGGAAGAGCACGATCTGCGCCTCCCGCACGACGGCGTAGGCGCCGGCGAACAGGCCGCCCGACTCCGCGAACGCGGTCGGCACGCAGAGGGCCGTTACCAGGAACGCCGCCATGGCCGCGATGATCGCCAGCCGGACCGTGCCCTCCTCGGGGTCGACGACGCTGGTGAGCCAGGCGTAGCCGACCCATGACCACCAGAGCACGCCGAGCACGAGCAGGCCCTTGACGAGCCCGTCCCAGGTCGACTCGTGGGACATGAGCGTCGTGCACTGCGTCAGCGCCAGGACGAAGACGAGGTCGAAGAAGAGCTCGAGCGGGGTGACCCGGTCTCCCTCGCGGAGCACCGCGGTGAGATGCGGCGCGCGAATCGCGGGCGCGGTCGGCACGATCCAATCTTCTCAGGGCGGGGTAACGTCCAGGCACGGCCTACCGCGAGTTCAAGCCCTACCGGGAGCTGTCCGAGATCGTCGCGTGCACCTGGGAGCGGCGGGAGGAGTCGGACGTCGTCCGCAGCGTTCTGCCCGACGGCGCCGTGGACCTCGTGTGGGACGACGACAGCGAGCTCTTCATCGCCGGTCCGGACACCGGCCCCGTGCGGCGCGAGCTTCGCTCGGGCTCGCTCGTGGTGGGCATTCGCTTCCGGCCGGGCATGGCCGCGGCCGCGCTCGGCCTGCCGGCAAGCGAGCTGCGGGACATGCGCGTCCCGCTGGACGCGGTCTGGAGCGCGGGGACAAGCGAGCTAGCGGAGCGCCTGGAGGCCGCGCCCGACGCCCGAGCGAAGCGCGGCGTGCTCGAACGCGCCTTCCTGCGCAGGCTCCCAGACATCGAGCCGCCGGATCCGCTCGTCCTCGCCGCCATCGGTCGCCTCGGCAAGCCCGGCAGCCGTGTGGGCGCGCTCAGCGAGGAGCTTTTCGTCTCCGAGCGGCATCTGCGGCGGACCTTCGTGCCAGCCGTCGGCTATGGCCCCAAGACGCTCGACCGCGTGCTCCGCTTCCAGCGCTTCCTCGCCCTCCGGCCGTCCAACCTGGCCGGGGCCGCCGGTGAGCTCGGCTACTCCGACCAGGCGCACCTGACGCGCGAGACGGGGCGCCTGTCCGGCCTGAGCCCCGCGCAGGTCGTCCGAAACCTTCAAGACGCACGCGCCTGAGCGCGCAACACCCCCGGCCATGGACCGGCGACTGAGCAGCTAGGAGCGCGGCCGGGTGGCCCGGCGCAGGCCGGTCCCCGCCATGAGGATCAGCACGGCGGTCAGGAGCAGCGGCAGGACCGTCGAGCCGGTGAAGGGCAGCGAGCCGCTGTCGCCGCCCGCTGCCGTCGTGGCCACGGGACGGCTGGCGGCCGG
>JBJMLJ010000199.1:0-6487 GCA_045805365.1 Thermoleophilaceae bacterium | reverse complement strand
GTGACCTTCCCCTTGCCTTCGTCGCCCCACTGGGCGCCAACCACGACGTTTCCAGGCATTTCTCTTCGAGTGTACGGACGGGTCGGACTTCGGGCTTTACGCGCCGCCCGCCGCCATGCGCAAGTCGGGGCCCATGATCGGGATGGGGTCGTCGCAGATCTCGATGAGCCGGGAGACCGTGCGCGCCCCGAGCTGACCGCGGAGCCGCACCAGAGGGTCCGTCTCGCCGAGCGGGTCCAGCTCTGCCAGCTGGGCCACCGCTCGCTCGAGCGACTGCGCGGCGTCGCGGAGGTACTCCGCCCGCGAGCCGCTCTCGCGGATCCGCTTGATCTCGGCCACCTCGGCGCGCAGGTCGTCCAGGACCGTTCCGCGCCGGGGATCGGGAGCGTTGGTGGTGACGAGCACCGAGCCGGAGCTCTGCCAGCGCTCGTTGACGATCGAGTAGAGCTGCTCGAGCACCCACTCGCTGCTCTTCTCCGCGCCGAGGTCGTCGAGCACCAGCAGGTCGACGGTGCAGAGCCGGCCGAAGAGACCGAGATATGAGTCACTCGAGTCGCTGTCGTAGGTGCTGCGGATCTCGGCGAGCAGGTGGGGGACCGAGTACACGGCGACCGACCGGCCGGCCTCGTCCGCCGCCTGCGCCACGAGCATCGCGAGGGACGTCTTGCCCGTGCCGACGTCGCCGTGGAACCAGAGCCCACGGCCCGCGTCCAGGTTGGCCTGGATGTCCTCCAGGAAGCGGCGGACATGGCGGACGATCATCGGGTCGAGGTCGCAGATCGGCTTGCGGTCGAACGACACCCCCCGGAAGCGCTTGGGGATCCCGGTCCCGAGGCGCGCGTGCGCGGCGCGGCTGATCCGGCGCTGGCGGCAGTCGCACTCGCGGGCGTTGTCCTGGTCGTCGAGGATCCAGCCGCTGCCGTCGCAGACCCCGAGCGGGCAGTCCTCGAGCTCCTCGGCTCGCTCGGCCCGCTGCGGCAGGGGGCGCAGCAAGGTCAGCCGCCGCCATTCTGCTCGGAGCTGAGCTCGGCGGTCCGCTCGCGGTAGAGGTTCGCGAACCGCGGATATTTCGGCAGGAAGGTGAGCACCAGCTGCCCGATCGGCCCGTTGCGGTGCTTGGCCATGATGATGTCCGCCTCGCCGAGCCGGTCGGATTCCTTGTTGTAGTACTCGTCGCGGTAGACGAACAGGACGAGGTCTGCGTCCTGCTCCACTTGTCCACTCTCCCTCAGGTCCGACAGCATCGGGATCGGCGGGTGGCGGGACTCGACCGCGCGCGAGAGCTGCGAGACGGCGATCACGGGGATGTCGAGCTCGCGCGCCAGGATCTTCAGCCCGCGGCTCATCTGGCCCACCTGCTCGACGCGGCTGCTGTCGGCCCGGCCCTCCGGCCTGAGCAGCTGGAGGTAGTCCACGATGATCAGGCCGAGCTCGTGCTTGGCGTGGAGCCGCCGGGCCTTGGCCCTGATCTCGAGGATGCCGATGTCGCTCGAGTCGTCGACGTAGAGCGGCGCCTTGGCCAGCTTCTCGACCGCCTTGAGGACCTTGGGCCAGCGGTCGCCCTTGACCCGGCCCTTGCGCAGCTCGTCGCTCGACACGCGGGCCTGCGAGGCGATGAAGCGGTGGGCGAGCTCGGTCTCGGACATCTCGAGCGAGAACAGCGCGACCGGCCGGCCATGGCCCACCGCCGCGTTCTCGGCGATGTTGGTGGCCAGACTGGACTTGCCCATCGACGGCCGTGCCGCGAGCACGATCAGGTTGCCGGCCTGGAAGCCGCCGGTGAGGTTGTCGAGGTCGGTGAAGCCCGACGGCGTGCCCGTGAGGCCGACGTCGCGCTTCGACAGCTCCTCGAGCTTGTCGATCTCGCGGTGGAGGAGCTCCTCGAGCGAGCGCATCTCGCCGCGGCCGTCCTCGTGCCCGATGCGGAAGAGCCGCGACTCGAAGCGCTCGATCAGCTCGCGCGGGTCGCCGCGGTGGGAGAGGACCTCGTCCTGGATCTCCCGGCTCGTGCCGAGCACGCGCCGCAGCAGCGCGTAGTCCTTGACGATCCGCGCGTAGTGAAGGACGTTGCCGACGGCCGGAACGACGGTCGGCAGCGAGTGCAGGTACTCCTCGCCGCCCGCCTCCTCGAGCTCGCCGGCGCGGCGCAGGTCGTCGGCCACCGTGAGCGCGTCGACAGCCTCCGGCTCCGCCTTCTCCTTGAGGCGGATCATCGACTGGAAGATGAGCTGGTGGCGCGGCCGGTAGAAGTCGCCCGGCCTCAGCCCGGCCTGGAGCAGCACGCCGTCGAGCGCCTGCTCGGTGAGCAGGATCGCCCCGAGGACGGAGGTCTCCGCTTCGCTGTTCTGCGGGGGGACGCTGCCGGCGGACTCAGACGGGACGGCGACAGCCACCGGACATCCGCGTCACGCCTCGGGCGTGACGATGGTCTTGACCTCGGCCGTGACGCCGTCGGCGACCTCGACCGCGACCATGTGGGTGCCGGTGGTCTTGAGCGGCTCGTCGAGCTTGACCCGGCGCTTGTCGAGCTTCAGCCCGCGTGCCTGCTTGACCGCGTCGACGATCTCCTGGCTGGTGACCGAGCCGAAGAGCCGCCCGTCGTCGCCGGCCTGGTGCGCGATCGTCAGGACGGTCTTGCGCAGCAGCGCCGCGGTCTCCTCCGCCCGCTCCGCCGCCTCGACGGCCGCCCGCTCGGCGGCCTCGCGGCGCCGCTCGGCCTCGGCTATCGAGGCGGGCGTGGCCGGCTGGGCGAGCTTTCGCGGAACCAGGTAGTTGCGCAGGTAGCCGGGAGAGACGTCCACGACCTCGCCGCGCTCCCCCAGGGTCTCGACCTCCTTGAGGAGGATGGCCTGTGCCATCAGCGCTCCCCGACGTACGGGAGAAGCCCAAGCTCGCGGGCGCGCTTGACCGCGCGCGCCAGCTGCGCCTGGTGGCGGCGGCAGGCGCCGGTGACGCGGGAGGAGCGGATCTTGCCCTTGTCGCTCACCGCGCGCCGCAGCCCTGCGACGTCCTTGTAGTCGACGGAGTCGACCTTGTCCCGGCAGTACGGACAGGGCTTGCGGCGCCCGCCTCCGGGCGCGCCCTTCCTGTCTCGCCGGCGCCGGTTGTCCCGGCTGGTGCCGCCACGCTGCTTCGCCACTGCTGCTTCGGACCTCCAGGTCTAGAACGGGATGTCGTCGTCCGACGTCCCGGTTCCGGCAGGCGCCTGCTCGAAGTCGCCGGTGTCCGCAGGCACGTCGCTCTGCGGCGTGAACCGGCCTCCGTTCTCCGCGCCCTCCCGGGAACCGAGGAACTGGACGGAGTTGGCGATGATATCGACCGACTGGCGCTTGTTCCCCTGCTGGTCCTGCCACTCGCGCCATTCGAGGCGTCCCTGGACGGCCACGGGGCGGCCCTTTTGAAGGTAGGTCGCACAGTTCTCGCCCTGCTGTCCCCAGACCGTGACGTCGAAGTAGTTGGGCTTGTCCTCCCACTCGCCCGTCTGACCGTTCTTTCGGCGGGTGTTGACCGCCACGCGCATGCTGCAGACGGGCGTGCCGCCCGAGGTGTTGCGTAGCTCGGGGTCGCGGGTCAGGTTCCCCGTGATCACGACCACATTCAGATTGCTGGCTGCCATGGAAATCCTTCCTTCAGCGTCTTCTCGGACGGCTTGTGGGCTGTCGAGCGAGGGTACATACGGGGTCGGCCACCGCGGGCGCCCTCTGACGGGAAGTTGCAGCAACGTCCGCGACTTTTGCGTGAGGCGTTACAGAGGTACCTCCGCGGGGCCTCCCGCCCCGCGTCCTGATGCCGACTCTCGGCATCACGCCTCGCGATTAAGTCGGCGGTGCGTCGGCGGCCGCCCTGGCCGCGACGCGGCCGTCCGGCTCGCGCTCGTCGCGCTGCCGCGGAGCCTGGTCGCGCGGCGGCGGCGGGGTGGGCGCCCCGGGCTTCAGCTTGATGATCCGGAAGCGCAGCACGCCGTCCATGATCTTGAGGCTGTGGCGGAGCCGCTCGAGGAGGTCGTTGTCGCCCTCGAACTGGAATAGGCGGTACTCGGCCTCGGCGTGGTGGTCGATCTCGAACGCCATCTTGCGAACGCCCCACTCGTGCACGTCGAGCATGCTGCCCTGGCCGCCGACCAGCTTCTCGACCTCTGCCACCGCGGTCGTGCGGCGGTCCTCGGGCGCGTCGGCGTCGAGCAGCACCATCAGGTCGTATTGCCGGACCATCGAGCGGCGGACGATAGCAACGGCCCTGGGGCGAGCCCGCCCGCCGGCGCGCCTTAGCCGAGCGTGGCACGGCGGCGGGCACGCGGCGGCCCGGCGCTCCTGCGCCGGGTGCGATGGGACAACGTAGGACGGCTGGCCGCGCTGCTCGCCGCCGGCCTGGCAATCGCGATCGGGCCGCGCGGCTGCCGCCAGCGGCCGCCTGAGCGGGCGCGCCGTGACGCGGGGCCGCCGCTGCGGGCAACGCCACCGCGGCTCCCGCTGAGGCCGCCGCCCGTCAGGACGCCGAAGCCGACGCGGCACCGGCCCCGGGCGCGGCAGCCGGAGCCCCGACGATCGAAGCCCCGGCGGCCGGTCCCGCAGGCGCCGCGCCAAGGGACGCGCGTCACGCCGGTCCGGAGGCAGGCGCTCCCGAGGCCGCCCGCCCCGAGGCCCCCGGCCCCGAGGCCCCCGGCCCCGAGGCCGCCCGCGGCGCCTCCGCGCCTGCCCTACGGCGAGTTCAGTCCCGATCCAGGGCCGTAGCGACGAGGGCGCCCTCGGACTCGTCCGGCGCCGCCAAGGCGGGCGCGGGCCGGAGGAAGCCGAGCCGGGGCAGGCCCTCGCAGACGAGCCAGAAGATCCCGGCCGCGTAGACCCAGCCCGCCAGCACGTCGGAGACGTAGTGCTCGCCGCCGTAGACGAGCGCGAGCGCCATCAGGAGGGTGTAGGAGCCGAGGACCAGCCGCGCCCAGCGCCCGCTCGACCAAAAGAACAGGAGGAGCAGCATCGGGAAGGCGGCATGGAGCGAGGGAACCGCCGCCACCAGGTTCGCCGCGTGCGCGCCGTGCTCGAAGAGAGCTCCGATCGGGTGTATCCCGACGTGCTTGGCGGCGTGCAGCGGGATCCGGCGCACCTCCGGGATCTGGCCGTGCAGGCCCGCCATCCAGGGCGGCACCGCGGGGTAGAGCGCGTAGGTGGCCACCCCGGCGAACGCCAGTCCCACGACGAGCGTGCGGAACAGCCGGAAGCGCTCCGGCCGCCAGCGCCAGAGGGCGGCGGCGACCACCGCGGTGACCATGTAGTGGGTGGTGTAGATCGCCCAGACGCCGTAGTCCCACCAGTGCAGGTGCCCGGCCGTGTAGAACGCCCGCTGGAGGACCACCGTCGGTATGTGGCCGAGGAAGAGGAACCTGTCGACGTCGATCTGGGGCAGCGCGTAGGGACCTCGGCCGACCTTGTCGCTCACCCCGCGCACCACGTCGTAGGCGACCAGGGCCGCGATGAACGGCAGCCAGTCGACGAACAGCCCGCGCAGGAAGCGACGCAGCTGGCGGAGCGACGCGACCAGCAGCCCGCCGAGCACCCACGCCCACGTCCAGTCGTTGCGAAACGGCGGGCCCCAGTGCACGAAGGCGATCGCCGAGCCCACTAGGTAGAGGGCGAGCGGCAGCCAGTCGAGCAGCAGGTCGCGCCGACGGGAATGGGCCGTCAGCTGCATCGCGTGCCGCTCCAAGGAAGGAGACGATCCGGCGTCACCGAGACGGAAAGCATCAGGCGGCCGGGTCGGGAAGGCGCCACGCGGGTCCAGTCGCCTTCGCGGCTGACGCAGCCGCCGTCGAGCCGCCAGTAGCGGCTGTAGTGAACCCGGACCAGGGCGCTCCCGCGGGAGTTCGCGACGATCGTCACGCCGTCAGGCCCGAGCGCGGTCGCGGCGATCCGGGAGCCGCGCGAAGGCACCACCAGCCGGGGCAGCGGCGTCACCTGGTAGACGCGCCAGTGGGCGGAGCGCCAGACCGGTTGGAGGTAGGGCGCCCGGTACCTGATCGCCGCGACCTCGCGTCCGGCGGGGTAGTCGAGCGGCGCGTCCGGGACCGCGACGAAGCGGACGTCGTTCGCCTCGAGCCAGGCGTGGTAGTGGCGCCAGGAATGAGGGCCGTAGAAGAGCGCTGCGTTCTTGCGGTCGAGCTGCCGCTCCCAGCCCCTGGCCAGCGGAAAGCGGTCCGCTATCTCGACCGACTCCCAGTGCTCGCGCATCGGCACCACCTCGACGCGCCAGAGCCGCGGCCGGTCTGCGCGGTCGAGAAAGCCGATGAGGGGCCGGAAGTAGGCCGCCCGCGTGGCGGAGTCGTCCGAGGCGTGGTCGAGGTCGACCGCCGTCTGCGACCACTGCCAGATGGCGAACGGAGCCAGCCCGAGCAGGATCAGGATGCTTCGGTAGCGGGGCCCGGGCCGCCACATCAGCCCGATCAGCAGCGCGCCGGCCCCGACGAGCGCTCCGGGCTCGTACCAGGGCCCGAACC
>JBJMLJ010000198.1:0-5729 GCA_045805365.1 Thermoleophilaceae bacterium | reverse complement strand
CTCGGCCATGCGGCAGGCGGCATCGCGAACGCTCTCCTCGGGCTCGACGGTCGGCAGGTTTGTGGCCATGACGTCGCCTACGCGCATGCTGACCTCCTCGGTAGCTCTCGCTGACGAGTCTGGCTAGGGCCCATGGCCGGGTCAAGGCCGCTTACGGAACTTTTACGGCCCCAGCCTCTCGATCGTCCAGGCACCCTGCACGCGGCGGTACCGAAGGCGGTCGTGCAGGCGGTCTTCGCGGTGTTGCCAGAACTCCCAGACCTCGGGCACGAGCCGGTAGCCGCCCCAGTGGTCCGGCAGCGGCGGGTCGGAGTCGGCGTAGCGCGTCGCCAGCTCGGCGACCCGATTCTCGAGCGCCTCGCGACTCTCGACCAGCTGGCTCTGCGGCGAGGCGAGCGCGCTGATCTGGCTCGCGCGAGGCCGGCTGCGGATGTAGCGCTCGGTCTCCTCCCGCGACGCGCGAGCCACCGGTCCCTCGACCCTCACCTGGCGGCCGAGTGGCTGCCAATGGAAGAGCAGCGCGGCGCGCGGGTTGGCCTCGAGCTCGCGCGACTTGCGGCTCATGTAGTTGGTGAAGAAGACGAGGCCCTGCTCGTCGGCGCCCTTGAGCAGCACCATCCGCGCGGAGGGCGCGCCGTCCGGCGTCGCCGTCGCGACAGTCACGGCCTCGGGCAGCTCCATCCCGGTGGCGCCGGCCTCCTCGAACCAGGCCTGGAACATGCGGAGCGGATCGGGATCCGCGTCGCGCTCGAGCAACGGCTCGATCAAGGCGACAGCGCCGGCTCGGCGGTCGCGCTGGCGCTCGCTCGCTGTCGACGCCTCGCGATGCGCGCCACCCGGCGGGCGTCGTACCGCATCAGACGCAGCTGGCCGCTGACCCTGGCCCTGTAGCCGACGAAGAACAGGTTCCGCGCGGTCGCGACCTCGACCGTGGGCCAGCCGCGCGGGACGCCCCTCGCCTGGTCGAGCACGTCCAGATCGCCGACCAGCCGCTCGAGCCCGCGGCGGTACCCGGTCGCGCAGATGACGGCGTCCGGCTGGATGCGCGAGCCGTCCGCGACGACGACGTCGAGGCCGTCCAGGTCCTCAACCGCGGGAACGATCTCGATTCGTCCCTCCTTGAGCGCGGCGACGAAGCCGGCGTCGATCGAGGGACCGACGAACCGCTCCTCGATCGAGCTGCGCATCCCGAGAGGGGGGACGGGGATGCCGTGCTTCGAGAGGTCGCCGTAGATGAGCCGCTGCAGGAGGCGGCCGTTCGCGTCGGCGAGCTTCCGCGGGCCGTAGTCCGCCAGCACCCCGACCATGTTGAGGCGTATTCCCAGCCACTTTCGCGGGAAGATGGTCGGCGGAGTGCGCATGGCGAGCCGGACTCGCGCGGCCCCGCCGTCGGCGAGGAACGCCGCGAGCTCGGTCCCGGTGATGTTCGCGCCCACGACGAGGACGTCGCGCCCTTGGAACGGTTGCGTGTCGCGGTACTCGGAGGCGTGCATCAAGTCGCCCTCGAACGAGTCCCGGCCGGGCCATTCCGGCATGTGCGGCTCGTGGTCGAAGCCGGTGGCGACGACGACAAAGGGCGCCTCACGCGAGCCATCGGACGCGACCACCCGCCACTTCCCGTTCGCGCGCTCGACTCGCTCCACCTCGCTCCCGAAGTCGATCGCCAGCTCGAAGCGGCGGGCGTAGTCCTCGAGGTAGCGGACCCAATCGTCGCGCGTCGGGAACTCGCCGTAGCGGCGGCGGCTGGCGCGATACCCCGGCAGGGTCGACATCCAGCCGAGCGTGTTGAGTCGCAGCGCCGGATAGCGCCGGCGCCAGCTCGTGCCGACGGCGTCGCCACGCTCCAGCAGCAACGGCTCGATCCCGGCCTGCTTCAGACAGGCCGCGGTTGCAAGTCCCGCGGCCCCCGCGCCGCAGACGATCGCCTGCGCCATGGCCCGATCCTACGGGTTCCCCCGCAGCGCCAGGTACTCCGCGCGCGCCTTGAAGGTCTCGGTCATCTCCTTCGTGAGCTCGTCGAGGAACTCCTCGCGGTAGGTCGCGTCGGTGAGGATCGCCACGGCCCAGTAGAAGCCCGAGAAGAGCCCGACCCCGGCGCAGACGCGCAGCAGCTCGCGGGTGACCTGTACGGGGTGGCCGAAGAGGTCGAAGTGCAGCACCACGTGCCCGCTGCTGCCCATGAACTGCCGCCGCACCTCGGCGTTGACCATCAGCAGGCCGACCGCGACGAAGAACGCGAACACGGCCACGCCGACGATGACGATCTGTAGTCCCTGGCTCACGAGCATCACCAGGCCGACGTTGAGCCGCTGGCGTCCGCTCAGCTCCGGCCCCTCGCGTCCGGCGTCGCGCTCGAGTGCCCGCACCTCGCGCGGGATGCGGGCGAGCAGGAACGACGCCCCTACGGAGGTGATGAGGGCGACCAGCAGCACCGCGAACGAGGTGGGCATCGTGCGCATCGACTGCCACAGCTCGCTCGTGAGGAAGAGGACATTGGTGAATACGAGCAGGAGCGGCAGAGCCCGGGTGAGGAGGTCCAGCGACGCGCGCAGCTGTCCGAGCAGCCGTCCGGACGCCCAGCGCACGATCGACAGCAGCCCGTAGCCGACGACCGCGTAGACCAGCACCAGCAGGAGGGCGTTGCCGGCGGCCGTCACGAGAGCCTTCTCGACCTTGCCGCCGAAGATCAGCGGCAGCAGCGCGGGCACGAGCACGAAGGCGGTGAGCTCGGGTCGCCCGACCCGCTCCGGGAACGACCAGAACGGGCGCTCGCGGACGCGGTTGAGGATTCCGAAGGCCGCGAGGAGCAGGGCCAGGCCGCCCAGCGCCGCCGCCACGTTCCCGAGCAGGGACCAGGAGAGGCTGGCGGCACCGAACATCTCGCCGAGGAAGACGAGGGCGAGGAAGGGCGCCGCGCGCGTGAAGACATCCTCGCGGGCCGAGTAGTCCTCGATGAAGAGCGGCAGCCCGGCGGTGCGGAAACGCCGCTCGTACACCGCCAGCTCGTCCACGGGCACTATCGAAGCGCCCGGGCCGGACGCCTATGCGAGGGTCAGCCGCCGATAGAGAACATCGCCTCGAGGTCGTGCTCGGAGAAGACCTCGAAGGCGACCATCGTGTACGTACGCTCGATCCCGTCGAGGCCGGCGAGGTGCTCGGTCACGACCGCGGCGAGCCGGTCGTGCTCGGGCACGCGGACGATGGCCACGAAGTCCCACTCGCCGGTGACCGAATAGGCCTCGGCGACGCCGTCGACGTCGGCGAGCTCTCCGCCGAGCGTCGGCAGCGCGTCGCGGCTCGCCTTGACGAGGACGACTGCGTGGGTCACCCCCTCCTTATACCGTCCCGGCGCTGTGCGGTACCCAGGCCAGCATCCCCGCCGCGCCACGGTCGTGGGGGCCGGGTCGTTCGGCACCGCCGTCGCGCTGCTGCTGGTGCGCGCCGGCGTGCGCACCACGCTGCTCTGCCGGACGGAGGAGCAGGCGGCGCGGCTGGCCGAGGCGCGCGAGAACGAGCACTACCTGTCCGGCGTCGAGCTCCCCCAGCAGCTCAAGGTCCGCGCCCTCGGCGCCCGCGACGACCAGTTCCAGCGCCCCGACCTGGTGTTCCTCGCCGTCCCCTCGGCGCGGCTGCCGGACGCGATCGGCCGGCTGGAGGGGCTGGGCGTCTCCGACCGCGCCGGGGTCGTCTCTCTCGCGAAGGGCCTCGTCCCGCCCGAGGGCGAGCCCCCGAGCGTCGCGATCGAGCGGGCCTACGGCGCGGCCCGCACGGCCGTCGTCGGCGGCCCCGCCCACGCACGCGAGATGGTGGAGACCGGGGCCGGCCTGGTCTGCGCCTCGCACTCGGAGCCGCTCGCGCACCGCGTGGCCGAGACATTCCAGGCGAGCGGCGTTGTGTGCGAGGTCTCCGACGATCCGGTCGGAGTCGAGCTCGCGGGCGTCGCGAAGAACGCCGCGGCGGTGGCCGTCGGGGCCACCCAGCGCCAGGGGCTGAACGCGGCCGGCATGGCCGCGGCGGACATCTTCCTCGAGGTGCTCAGCCTGGCGGAGACGAGCGGGGGCACGGCGCGGACGTTCGTCGGCCGAGGCGGTACCGGCGACCTGGTGGCCACCGCCCTGGCCCCGACCTCCCGCAACCGCAGCGCCGGCGAGCTTCTGGCCGACGGCGTCCCGGCCGAGGAGATCCCGAAGCAGCTGGGGCAGGCGGTCGAGGCGCTCGAGACCGTCCCGCTGCTCGCGCACGCCATCGAGCGCTCGGGGCTCGAGGCGCCGGTGACCTCGGCGCTCGCCCGCCTGATCGAGGGGACGCTGCCCCTCGACGACTGGGTCGAGCTGGTGCGCGCGATGCAGCCGTCGGCGGCGCGGTTCGGCCGCCCGAGCACCTGGTGGGCGCGGCTGCGCGCCTGGTTCAGTCGCCGCGGCAAACGGCGTTCCCGTCGCTAGACTCGAAGAGGCGATGAAGCAAGGAATCCACCCCGAGTACGTCCAGGCGCACGTGCGCTGCACCTGCGGGAACGAGTTCTATACCCGTTCCACCAAGCCGGAGCTGCACGTGGAGATCTGCTCCAACTGCCACCCGTTCTACACCGGGCGCCAGAAGCTCGTCGACACCGGCGGGCGCGTAGAGCGCTTCCGTCGCCGCGCCGCGCGCAGCCGCGGCTGACGCCCGCCGAAACTCCGGGGCCGCGCGAATGTTCTCTCGGAGCATGCGCCGACTGGCGGTAACAGCACTCATCTGCGTCGCGGGCGCCGGAATCGCCGGCGCCGCGCTCGCCGCGCCCGAACTGGCCAGGAGCAGGGCCTTCGTGCGCGTCAAGTCGTGCTCGATCGACGACCACAGCGCCGTCTTCTACGCGCGCATGAGGAAGGTCCACGGCACGAGGCGGATGAAGCTGAAGTTCTCGCTGCTCGAGCGCCCCTCCGGCCTGCGCCGCTTCACCCACGTGAGCGCGCCCGCTCTGACGCGCTGGCACAAGTCCGCCGAGGGAGTCAAGGCCTACGGCTTCAGCCAGGAGGTGCGCGGGCTTCACGACGGCTCGACCTACCGAATGCGCGTGCGCTACCGCTGGTACGGGGCGGACCACAAACTGCTCCGGAGCGCCCGGCGCACCTCGCGCGCCTGCCGGATGTTCGTTCCGCTGCCCAACCTGAAGGTGCACCTGCTCGGGCACCGCGCCGTGAAGGGCGGCTGGAGCTACGGCGTGCGCGTCACGAACAGCGGACAGCTTGGCGCTGACGACGTGCTCGTCCAGTTCTCGATCGATGGGACCGTGGTGGAGACGAGGACCATCTCGCACATCGATCCCGGCGAGGTCAAGTCGCGCTGGACCAGAGCGGAGCCGAGGTGCCTCACGAACTACTCGGCCAGCGCCGACCCCGACAACGCGATCGCCGAGTCGGACGAGAGCGACAACGCCGCCACCGGGTCCTGCGGCTGACACTCATAGGACTCGGCCGAACCGCCGATACGATGGTTCGGTGACCTCGGCGAGTCCGACCCTCGAGCGCGGGCCTGTGCGCCAGGCCCAGGCCGACGCGCCGGTTGGCGGCCAGGCGGTGCTGGAGGGCGTGATGATGCGCGGCGTCTCGACCTGGGCCGTCGCGGTCCGCAAGCCGTCCGCCGAGCAGCTTGCCGCCGGCGGCGTGGACTCCAAGGAGGGGGCCAAGGGCGAGATCGAGGTCGTCTCCGAGCCGCTCGTGTCGTGGAGCAAGCGCCACCGCGCGCTGCGG
>JBJMLJ010000197.1:0-3178 GCA_045805365.1 Thermoleophilaceae bacterium | reverse complement strand
CGGTGCAGCAGGCGGGCCTGCGGTACGAGCAGTGGCTGTTCAACCCGGCGGGTCACGTCACGCTCGGCAACAACGACGAGTACGGGCCGGCCGCGAGCTTCCTCGGCCGGCACAGGGCGCCGCAGTCGCCGGCCCACGTCACCTACGTCGTCGATCCGAGCGAGGACGATCGGGCGGCCGGCCTCGTGGCCGACCACGCCTACTGGCTGTCCGGCCTGCGGACCCGCGGCTCGGGCACCGGAACGATCGACGCCCTCTCGCACGCCTTCGGCGTGGGCGATCCACCCGTCCAGCCCCAGCCGCCGGGCGGCGGGACGCTCAACGGCGGCTCCCACGGCCCGCTCCCCTACGTTCGCCGCTCGCAGACCTGGGGCCGCTCCCCGCGCATCCGCAAGGCCGACCGCCTCGACCTGCACGTCACCAACCTCTCGTCGGCGACGCTGGACCTGCGCCGGGCGCACCTCGACTGCGCGGTCGACGTGCACCTCACGAGCGACGGGCCGTTCCGCCTTCGCCTGCGTGGCTGCGCGCGTACCCTGGTCGCGGGCTGCCTGTCCCCGCGGGTGTCGATCGGCCGGCGCAACCTTGGCCGCATCCGCCTCCGCCGCACCCGGCGCCGGCTCGGCCGGCTGCGGGTCCAGCCGCGCCGCCGGACCCGGCGCACCTTCCGCTACTGCGTCAGGCGCTCGCGCGGGCGCGTGGTGGCGGTCTTCTCGAGCCGGCGCAGCCACGGCCGGGTGCGGCTCGTGACCAGCACCGCCCGCTACCACCGGCTGCGCCGCGTAGGTCGCGGCGCAACCACCCGCCGGCTGGCCCGAGCCTTCCCGCACCGGGTCCGGATCGGGCGCGGCCTGTACCGCGCCGGACCGCGAAGCCGCCGGCTCTTCGGGGTCCGCCGCGGCAAGGTCCGCTTCGTGGCGGTGGCCGACCGGCCGCTGATCGCGAGACCGCGGGTCCTGCGGCGCTACCTGCGGCTTGCCGGCCTCTAGTCCTCCTGCAGGACCGCCAGCACGTTGCCCGCCGGATCCTTGAACCACGCGACGAGGGGTCCGCCGCCGCGGTTGATGCCCTTCTCGTCCTGCTCGAACTCGTCGTAGCGCTCGAAGGTCACGTCGCGTGAGGCGAGCTCGTCAACCGCGGCGTCGATGTCCTCCACGGTGAAGTTGAGGATCGTGTAGCTGGCCGGCCGATGGTCGGGGCTCTCGTACATGAGGGTGGGCCGGTCGCCCGCAAGGTGCAACGTCGCCAGGCCGTTCTCCTCGTCGAGGACTTCGACCTCGAGCCCGAGCGTCCCGCCGTAGAACTCGCGCGCCTTCTCCAGGTCGTCGACCGCGAAGCCGCTGTAGGCCTTGCTGTTCGCGAGCATGGGTATCTCCTTCCGTTGGGTCTAGATCAAGAGACCCGCCGGAAGGCGGCGACTCATCGCTCGAGCCGCTCGGGCAGACCGAAGCGCTCGAAGGGCGGGACGAGGCTGGTGTCGATCGGCTGCTCGGGGAAGCGGACGTAGTCCTCGATCTCGCGGCTCTCGGTCGAGCGGTTGATGAACGAGGTGATCGCCTTGATCCGGTCGCCCTCGAGCGTGAACACGTCGAGCGCGAAGGGCAGGTACGCGCCCTCCTTCTCGTCCCAGGTGTAGCTCCCGACGGCCGGCTGGCCGCTCACGTGGCCGGCCGCATGGCGCCACTCCCAGTCCCCGGAGAGCGGGCCGAAGCGCAGGAAGTCCGGGAGCTTGTCGCCCGTGAACCAGGCGGCCAGCGGCGGCATCGACCAGGCTGCGTCCTCGGCGAGCAGCCCGACGACGGTCTCGACGTCGCCCTTGGCCATCGCGTCCATGTAGCCCTGCACGATCTCCTCGAGCTTCTCGTCGCCCAGCGCGCGCAGGGTGGCCTGCTGGCTCTGCTCGGGCAGCTTCTCCTCCACCGTCCTGCGGGCGCGCTGGAGGGCGCTGTTGACGGACTGCACGGAGGTGTCGAGCGCGTCGGCGCACTCCTGGGCGGAGAAGCCGAGCACCTCGCGCAGGATCAGGGCCGCGCGCTGGTTGGCCGGCAGGTGCTGGAGCGCCGCGACGAAGGCCAGCTCGACGCTCTCGCGCATCTCGTAGCGGGCGTCCGGCGACGCGAAGCCGTCCTCGAGGCCCATCGCCTGGTCCGGGTACGGCTCCACCCAGACCGACTCGATGGGGGGCAGGCCGAGGCCGTCGCCGTGCGGATCTGAGGCGGGGCCGTAGTCGATCGGCAGGACGCGCTTGGGCCGGCGCTCGATCGCCGTCAGCGAGGCGTTGGTGGCGATGGTGTAGAGCCAGGAGCGCAGCGAGCTGCGGCCCTCGAAGCGGGCGAGTCCGCGCCAGGCGCGGAGCATCGCGTCTTGGAGGGCGTCCTCGGCGTCGTGGACTGAGCCGAGCATCCGGTAGCAGTGGGCGTGGAGCTCGCCCTGGTAGGGCTCGACCAGCCGGCCGAAGGCGTTCTCGTCGCCGCCGCGTGCGGCCTCGAGCAGGTTGCGTTCTCCGGTGCTGATCGTCATCGCTCGGCAGGTTAGACCAGCGCCGTCGCCGAGACTCATCGCCCGCGACCGATTAGTTCGGGGGCCGGCGCGGGTCGTAGGGGTAGGCATGAGCGCAGCTCCCGCAAATCCGGTGGTGCATCTCGAGCTCCACACCGGGGACCTCCCGCGGGCGACGAGCTTCTACGCGAAGCTCCTCGGCTGGCGGCCGGAGCACGTGCGCGCGGGCGAATCGTCCTACCTCGCGCTCGAGATGGGCAACGGGCTGGGCGGCGGCGTCGTCGAATGCGCGACACCTGAGCCGATCTGGTTGCCCTACGTCGAGGTGCCGGAGATCGGCGGCGCCACGGAGGAGGCGCGCCGGTTGGGGGCCTCCGTCCTCCTCGAGCCGCGCGAGGGGCCGGCCGGCTGGCGGAGCATCGTCGCCGCGCCGTCGGCTGGCGAGATCGCCTTCTGGCAGCAGAAGCGGTGAAGTATTTGCCTGACTAGTTATATAGCTAGTCGGGTATATTAGCCTCGTGACCACGACGTTTGAGGTCCTGGCAGAGCCCAACCGTCGCCGCATCCTCGATCTCCTGCGGAGCGGGGAGGAGCGGCCGGTGGGCGAGCTCGTGAGCGGCCTCTCCCTCAGCCAGCCGGCTGTGTCGAAGCATCTGCGCAGCCTGCGCGAGGCCGGCCT
>JBJMLJ010000196.1:0-4467 GCA_045805365.1 Thermoleophilaceae bacterium | reverse complement strand
GCGCGCTGGTCGCCGCCGGCCGGCGGGGCCGGCT
The DNA here is from genome assembly GCA_045805365.1 of Thermoleophilaceae bacterium. GTDB lineage: Bacteria > Actinomycetota > Thermoleophilia > Solirubrobacterales > Thermoleophilaceae > DASXBA01. The sequence continues at coordinate 4,433 of JBJMLJ010000196.1, read as the reverse complement.
GCCGCAGCGCGTGGAGCTCGGCGACCTGCTGCTGATCGGCACCGCGAGCCACAAGCTGAGCCGGCTGATCGCCAAGGACAAGGTCACGGCCTTCCTGCGCGCCCCCTTCACCCACTACGAGGGCGAGGCGGGGCCGGGCGAGCTGGACGAGAGCGTGCGCGGTCGCGGGCTGCGACGGGCGATCGGGGAGATGATCGCTTGCCCGTACTGCCTCGGCCTGTGGGCGGCGGCCGGGCTGCACGTCGGGCTCATCTACGCGCCGCGACCGACCCGCGTCGTGGCGTCGACCATGACCGCGCACACGATCTCGGACTTCCTCCAGATCGCCTACAAGGCCGCGGAGGACCGCGGGCTTGGCGAAAGCTGACTATCCGCCGATAGGCGACTACGCGCTTATCGGCGACTGCCACACCGTCGCTCTTGTGTCGAGCGCCGGCTCCATCGACTGGTGTTGCCTCCCGCGCGCCGACTCGGGCAGCACGTTCGGGCGCATCCTCGACTGGGAGCGCGGCGGCTGCTTCGAGCTCGCGCCCGTCCGGCCGGACTCGCCCGGCCTGCGCGATTACGCGGACGACACCCTGGTCCTGACCAGCGGCGTCCGCGGCGAGGGCGGCGAGGCGCTCGTCACCGACTGCCTGCTCGGGCCGCCCGGGACCGAGCGCACGGACGAGCGCCGGCACATCCTGCGGGTGGTCGAGGGGCGCCGCGGCGCCATGGAGTTCACGGCCCGCATAGCGCCGCGCTTCGACTTCGGCCAGCTCCACCCCTGGATCCGCCACCACGGCCGCAACACCTACAGCGCCACCGGCGGCGACGACGGCCTGCTCGTCTGGAGCGACGCGGAGCTCGAGGCCGGCGACGGCGAGCTCACGGCGCGATTCAGCGTTCGGGCCGGCGAGCGCATCCGCCTGTCGGTGATGTTCCTGAGGCCGGAGGACATCGACGACGGCGACTGGGAGCACCCCGAGCCGGAGGAGCTCGACAAGTCGCTCGAGCGAACGCTGCGCTGGTGGCGTGAATGGAGCGGGACCCTGCGCATCGAGGGCGAGGACGCCCCCGGCCTCGAGCGCTCGGCGCTCGTGCTGAAGGCGCTGGCGTATGCCCCGACGGGCGCGATCGCGGCGGCGCCGACAACGTCGCTCCCCGAGTCCTTGGAGGGCCGCACCTGGGACTACCGCTACAGCTGGATTCGCGACGCCGCGCTCACGAGCCGCTCGCTCGCCCGGCTCGGCTGCGAGGCGGAGGCCGACGCCTTCAGGCGCTTCGTGGAGCGCAGCGCCGCCGGGCGTGCGGAGGATCTCCGCATCCTCTACGGCATCGGCGGCGAGCAGCGGCTTCAGGAGGCCGAGGTCGACAGCCTCGAGGGCTGGCGGGGCATCGGGCCCGTCCGCAGCGGCAACGACGCCACGACGCAGGTTCAGCTCGACGCCTGCGGCCATCTCGTGCTGCAGAGCTGGGACTGGCACGGCCGCGGCCATTCCCCCGACGACTACTACTGGCGCTTCCTCGTAGCGCTCGTCGAGTCCGTCCTCGAGCGCTGGCGCCAGCCGGACGCCGGCATCTGGGAGTGGCGCGGCGAGCCGAAGCACTTCGTGCACTCGAAGGCCATGTGTTGGGCCGCCGTGGACCGGGGGCTGGCGCTCGCGAAGGACTGCATGCGCAAAGCGCCCGAACGGCGCTGGAAGGCCGCGCGCGACGAGATTCGCGACGCGATCGCGAGCCGGGGCTATGACGAGGAGCGCGGCGTCTTCGTTCAGGCGTTCGGCGAGCGCGACCTGGATGCCGCGCTGCTGCGGCTGCCCACCACCGGGGTGATCGATTGGACGGACGAGCGAATGGTCAGGACGACCGACGCCATCCGCGAGGAGCTCGACTGGGGCGGCCTGCTCCGTCGCTACAGCATCGACGACGGCCTCCCCGGCCGCGAGGGCGCGTTCCTGGCCTGCTCCTTCTGGCTCGTCACCGCGCTCGCCCAGCAGGACCGCGCGGAGGAGGCGCGCGAGGTCTATGACCGCGCGATGGCCACCGCCAACGGGCTCGGCTTGTTCGCCGAGGAGTACGACCCCGACGCGGCCGAGATGCTCGGCAACTTCCCCCAGGCTCTCACCCACCTCTCACACATCGAGGCGGGCCTGGCGCTCGGCGAGCAGACGGCCGACCGGGCCGGCGCCAGCGCTGTGTCAGGCGGGTGACACCCGGGTAGCCGGGAGTTTGCAGCCCATCGCGACCAGGCAAGGAGGTAGCCATGCCCAAGGGACAGTCGGGAACCGTCGCGCACTTCACCCTCGAACGGCTCAGGGAGCACGGCGTCGGCCACGTCTTCGGCTACCCCGGGGACGGCATCAACGGCTTCCTCGGCGCCTTCCACGAGTCCGAGCTCGAGTTCGTCCAGACGCGCCACGAGGAGATCGCCGCCTTCGCGGCCACCGCGCACGCCAAGTTCACCGGCGAGGTGGGCGTCTGCATGGCCACCTCGGGCCCCGGCGCGATTCACCTGCTGAACGGCCTCTACGACGCCAAGCTCGACCACCAGCCGGTCGTAGCGATCGTGGGCCAGCAGAAGACCTTCTCCCTCGGCGCGAACTACCAGCAGGAGGTCGACCTACAGGTCCTGTTCAAGGACGTCGCCTCCGAGTTCGTGCAGTACTGCATGCACCCGGGCCAGATCCGGCACCTGGTCGACCGGGCGGTGCACGTGGCCCAGGCCTCGCGGTCGGTCACTTGCGTGATCGTTCCGGCTGACATCCAGGAGGAGCCGTTCGAGGAGCCTCCGCGCGAGCACGGCGTCGTCTACTCGTCGGCGAACGGGAACCTGAGCCCGCGGGTGATCCCGGCCGAGACGGAGATCCAGAAGGCCGCCGAGATCCTCAACTCGAGCGAGCGGGTGGGCATTCTGATCGGGCAGGGCGCGGCGCGCGCGGCGGACGAGGTGATCGAGGCAGCCGACCTGCTCGGCGCCGGCGTCGCCAAGGCCCTCAACGGCAAGGACGCCCTGCCCGACGACCTTCCGTTCGTGACCGGCTCGATCGGGTTGCTCGGCACCAAGCCGAGCGACGAGATGGTCATGAACTGCGACTGCCTGCTCATGATCGGCACCAGCTTCCCCTACGCGGAGTGGCTCCCCGAGCCGGGCTCGTGCAAGGTCGTCGAGATCGACATCGACGCCCGCCTCATCGGGACACGCCTGCCCATCGACGCCACGCTCGTGGGCGATTCGCGCGACACCCTGCGCGAGCTGCTCCCCCACCTCGTGCGCAAGGAGGACCGCGCCTGGCGCGAGCAGATCGAGCACGAGGTCGAGCGCTGGTGGACGATCCTCGAGGAGCGGGCCATGGACGACGCCGATCCGCTCAACCCGCTGCGTGTCTTCCACGAGCTCTCGCCGCGACTGCCCGACCAGTGCATCCTGACCGCCGACTCGGGCTCGGCCACCAACTGGTGGGCGCGCCACCTGAAGCTGCGCAAGGGGATGAAGGCGGCCCTGTCGGGCACGCTGGCGACGATGTGCCCGGGCGTGCCCTACGCGTTCGCGGCGAAGTACGCGTATCCGGACCGGCCGGTGATCGCCGCGCTCGGCGACGGGGCGATGCAGATGCTCGGCATCAACGCGCTGATCGACGTCGCCGACAAGTACGAGCGCTGGTCCAACCGGCAGCTGATCGTGCTCGTGCTCAACAACCACGACCTGAACCAGGTGACCTGGGAGCAGCGCGTGCTCGCGGGCGATCCCAAGCTCGAGGTGTCGCAGGTGATCCCCGACTTCCCCTACGCGCGCTACGCGGAGCTACTCGGGCTGCGGGGAATCCGGGTCGACTCGCCCGACCAGGTCGCTCCCGCCTGGGACGAGGCCCTCGCGGCCGACCGGCCGGTCGTCTACGAGGCGATCACCGACCCGGAGGTGCCGCCGCTGCCGCCGCACATCATGTTCGACCAGGCGCAGCACCTGGCCAAGGCGCTCGTCAAGGGCGACCCCGCCGCCGGCCGGATCGTGAGCCAGTCGGTCAAGGGCAAGCTCAAGGAGTTCGTAAACCGCTGATGGCCACCGCACTCGCTGAGGTCGTCGAGCTCGGCGAGACGGAGTCCGACGCCACTCTCGCCTGGGACTCGCTCACCTGCATCGTGGTGCAGGTCGAGGCGGGCGGAGAGACGGGGCTGGGCTACACCTACGGTGACGAGTCGGTGGCCCGCTTCGTCGAGTCGAAGCTGGCCCCCGAGGTCGAGGGCGCCGACCCGATGCATCCGCAGGCCGCCTGGGCGGCGATGCAGGAGGCGGTCCGGAACGCCGGCCGGGAGGGCGTCGGGGCGATGGCCGTCTCCGCCGTCGACGTGGCGCTCTGGGACCTGAAGGCCAGGCTGCTCGGGGTCAGCCTCGCCGACCTGCTCGGGCGCTTCCGCGACGCGGTGCCGGTCTACGGCTCGGGCGGGTTCACCTC
>JBJMLJ010000195.1:0-3761 GCA_045805365.1 Thermoleophilaceae bacterium | reverse complement strand
ATCCTGTGGGCGTCGACGTGGTCGGCCCCGTCCTGCGAGTCGTCCTCGATCACCATGATCAGCGAGCTCTTCCAGATCGACGAGTGCGAGATCGTGTCGACGATCTGCCCGAGCGCGTAGTCGTTCTCGGCGATCATCGCGCGCGGCGTGCGCTTTCCGGGCGTCGCGCCCTGCGTGTGGTCGCTCGGGAGGACCAGGTAGTTGAACGCCGGGACGTGGTCGCCGCCCACGAGCTGCTGGTTGAACTTCCGCTTGAAACAGGAGAACCGCGAGATCGAGCCGAGCGGGGCTCCGGCCGGCAGTGACGAGTCGTAGGTCTCGACCCCGAGGATCGCGTCGGTGCCGATCGAGGCGTCGTTGGGATAGCAGCCGCCCGGGGTGGCCGGGTTGCCGATGTCGCTCTTGTTCGCCTTCTTTATCTGCTCCTGGAGGTCGGCGCTGCTCCGGTCCTTGTCCGGCAGCTGGTAGACGACCCCCGCCACCGCCTCGCCGTAGTTGAAGTAGGAGACGTGGTCCTTCTCCGCCTGGTCGAACAGGAACAGCTTGGGCGGCCAGCTGACCGAGTAGACGCCGAAGTCGTAGGGGCGGTCGCGGGCCGCGTAGTTCTGGTGCCACGCCTTGGTGACGTAGTCCGAGACCGCGCCCGCCGAGGTCCAGAAGTGTCCGTCGATCGAGGCCTCGGAGTTCGCGTAGACGTGGTCGAGCAGCGGGAACCGGCGCGCCAGCGCGTGGGCGTTCGGGGTGATGTCGTTGCCGAACAGCGTGAGACTCGGGTCGCCGTCGCCGCGCGAGTCGTCACCCATCACCTGGTCGTAGGTGCGGTTCTCGCGAACGACGTAGAAGACGTGCTTGATCTTCTGGCCCGCGCCCGGCTCGCGGATGGGCGTGCCGGCAGGGGCCTTCTCGGTGTTCACGGGGCGGAGCTCGCGCGCCACGCGCGGGGTGAGCCTTTGGAGCGCCGTGTCGGTCGGGAAGGCGGTGACGCCCGACGTGCCTCGCACGATCGAGGGCAGGTACTGGAAGTGGTTGATGAAGTCGTCGTTGTTGTATGGCGACGGCTGTACCGGGCCGTTCGGGTTCGGCCCGACGCCGACCCCCTTGGCGGCCAGCCAGACGAGCGACTTGCGCTTCGGGCTGGCCTCGGCGTCAACCGGGTACGCCGCCACCGGCACGCGGCCGACGAGCTGCCAGGCGCGGCTGCGGCGGGCGACGTGCACGCCCGGCGCGGCCCGCGCGAGGATCGTCGAAGCGCTCCGCTTCGCCCGGCGCTTGTGCTTCCTGCGCTTCTTCTTTTTCTTCTTCTTCGCGTTCTTGCACGTGGTGCCGCGCGCGTTCGGCAGGGCGAACACCGCCACCGCGTCCTCGCCCGAGTCGGCCGAGAGCAGGAAGCAGGCGTCGCGCGTGACGTTCAGGCCGACCGGCGCCGTGCCGATCCCCTGGGGGCGGCCGACCGACAAAGTCCGCTCGACGGCCAGCTTCTTCGTGTCGATCACGCCGATCAGGTCCTGGTGGGTAACGGCGACGTAGGCGCGCGGCTGCCTCGGATCGACCGCGATCCCCTCGGGATGCGACAGGTGCGGCCCCACCTGGATGTCCTTCACCTTCGTCGCGCTCGACATGTCGATCACCGAGACCGTGCCCTCGGTCTGGTTGGACACGAGCCCGAGCTTGCCGTCGCTCGTGATCCCGGCGCCGTAGGGGTAGTGGCCCGTCGCTACGTAGCGGACGTTCTTGGTCGCGGTGTCGACGACGGCCGCGCCGTCGGCCAGATCGAGCGCCACGAGGAGGCGCTTGCCGTCGGCCGAGACGGCGATCTGCTGCGGCCACGACTCCTTCGACCCGTCAGTGCGCGGCGGGAAGTCTTGGGGCGTGGTTGCGAAGGACGGCGGCGGGACGGGGATCAATCCAGTCCGCGCGGCCTTGCCGGTCCGGCGGTTGTAGGAGAAGACGTGGATCACGTCGCCCTCCTTGCCCGGCGTGCCCGCCGGGGTTTGCTGGTCCTTGTGCTCCGACTCCTTGAGTCCGGAGACGTAGGCGGTATGGCCGTCGGGCGACATCGCGATGCCGCCGCTGGCGCCCGGCATCGGGATCGTCTCGACCACGCGTCCGATCTGCCTCCTCCGCCGCTTCGCGCAGCGCTTATAGCGCCGCAGCTTGCGCTTGTAGCGGCGCAGCTTCCGCTTGTAGCGGGCCTTGGTCCGGTGGCTCGCCTTGCGGCTCACCTTGTGCGGCTTGCGCGGCTTCTTGCAACGGATCCGGGACGCGACCTGGACGATCCGCACGTCGTTGCGGCCGCGTCCCGCCGAGACCGTCCAGTAGAAGAAGCCGTTGGTGGTCAGGGCGGCGCCCTCGGGGTGATTGCCGACCTTGGTCAGCTTGCCCAGCGGTAGCAGCTTGCGCCCGTTCGGCTGGATTCTGCTCTTGGGCCCGATGCGGCCGACGTCGAACGCGCTGCGCGCGACCGCGTAGCCCGCGAAGGCCAGCATCAGGAGGGCGAGTCCAAGCAGCACCCTGCGGCGCACGTGGGCATCTTCCCACGTCGCCGGGGGGTCACATCCCCTTGACGGCCTCCAGGAGGTCGCGGTCGTGGTCGTAGCTGAGGAGCTCGGCGGCGCCGGCCGGGTCGAGCCAGCGGAGCTCGTCGACCTCCTCGCTCGGAGCGAACTCGCCTCCGAGGGGTGTCATCTCCCAGTAGCGGACGAGCTTCTGCCGGCCCTTGGCGTCGCGGTACTCCGTGCTCGGCAGCTCGCGCCCAAGGCTGCAGCGCAGCCCGGTCTCCTCCTCGACCTCGCGCAGCGCGGCCGCCTCGAAGCCCTCGCCCGGATCGAGCTTGCCCTTGGGGAGCGACCAGTCGTCGTACTTGGGGCGGTGGACGACCGCGATCTTGTCGTCGCGGACCACGACGCCGCCGGCGGCAAGGACCTCTGGCTCGCTCATGGGCCGCCATGCTGCCAACCCTGGCGGCGATGTGGTTCCTGTCGTCGACGCGAAACGTGAGATCCGGCCGCGCTAGAGCTCGCGCACGTCCGCCCCGCCGGGAGCGAACTGCACCCGGCGCACTTCGCAGTCCTTGGCGGCCGCCTTCAGGGCCTCCATCAGGTTCCCCGTCTGCTGCCAGTGGCACCAGAAGAGCACGGCGGGGCCGGCCCCGGAGATCGTCGCGCCCACCGCGCCAAGCGCCTCGACCTGCTCGAGCAGCTCCATCGAGCGCGTGTAGAGGTGGCGGCGGCGCGGTTGGTGGAGGCGGTCGCGGAGCCCGCGGCCGATAAGGGAGAAGTCGTCGCGCGCCAGGCCGAGCATCAGGAGCGAGGCGTGGGCGACGTTGTGGACCGCGTCGTCGAGCGGGACCTCCGCCGGCATGACGGCTCGCGCGTCGGCGGTCGGCACCGGCTCCGGCGGGATCGCCAGCACCGCCTCGAGCCCCGGCGGCGGGTCGATGCGTATCGGCTCGTCTCCCTCGCAAACCACGAAGCCGCCGTACAGGGCCGCGGCGACGTTGTCCGGATGGCCCTCGAGCTCGCAGGCGAGCTTGAAGATCGGCGCGTCGAGCTCGTAGAGGTGGTCCGCCGCGGCGAGGCCGGCCACGATCGCCGCCGCGCTCGAGCCGAGGCCCGCCGCGGGCGGGATCTCGGAGCGGATCTGGAAGGTCAGGCCGTCGGCCGGGCGGAGCGCCTCGAAGGCGCGCACGCACAGGTTCGTGCGGTCGGTCGGGATACCGGGCACGTCGCTGTGGACGAAGAACTCGCCGGTCTCCTCCACCT
>JBJMLJ010000194.1:0-3201 GCA_045805365.1 Thermoleophilaceae bacterium | reverse complement strand
TAAGATCGCCTTCACCGGCTCGACGGTGGTCGGGCGCGAGATCGGGGCCAAGGCGGGCGGCGCGCTCAAGCGCGTCACGCTCGAGCTCGGCGGCAAGTCGCCCAACATCATCCTTCCCGACGCCGACCTCGAGGCGGCGGTCAAGGGGTCCTTCCAGGCGATCTACTACAACACCGGCCAGGCCTGCAACGCCGGCTCGCGGCTGTTCGTCCAGAAGGATCAGTTCGACCAGGTCGTGGCCAGCCTCGCCGAGGCCGCCGGCCAGGCCAAGGTCGGGCCCGGCCTCGACCCGGAGACGCAGCTGGGCCCGCTCGTGTCCGCGGAGCAGGAGGAGCGCGTCCGCGGCTACATCGAGAAGGGCACCTCCGAGGGCGCCGAGCTCGTCACCGGCGGCGGCGACGACGCGGGCAACGGCGGCTATTTCGTCGAGCCGACGCTGTTCACGGCGACCAGCGACGAGCTGGCGATCGCCCGCGAGGAGATCTTCGGCCCCGTCCTGGTAGCCCTCCCCTACGAGGACCTCGAGGAGGTCGCACGGCGGGCCAACGACAGCGAGTACGGCCTCGCGGCCGGGGTCTGGACGCGTGACGTGGGCAACGCCCACCGGCTCGCCGCGATGCTCGAGGCGGGCACCGTGTACGTGAACCTCTGGGGTCCGAACGAGGCGCCCGCTCCGTTCGGCGGCTTCAAGGCGTCCGGGGTCGGCCGCGAGCACGGCCGAGCCGGGCTCGAGGCCTACCTCGAGGACAAGACGGTCTGGGTCGGCCTCAGCTGAGCCCGGGCGAGCCCCGCAGCTACGGCCCCTCTCGCCTGGAGGACATGCTCTGGGTGGTCGGCTTCGCCGCCGGCTTCATTGCCTCGCGGCTCGTCGAGCTGCGCGGCCCGCGCGACGACGTCGCGCTGGGCGGCACGCGGCTGCCGCCGCTGTGCGCGTTCCGGCTGATCACGGGCCATCGCTGCCCGTCCTGCGGGACCACCCGCGCGTTCCTCTACATGTTCCGGCTCGAGCCGCTGAACGCGGTGCGCGCGAACGTCTTCTCTCCGGTCACGTTCGCGCTCACCACGATCGCGGTCTCGCGTGCGGCTATACGGCTGGCTGCTGCGCGGCGGACGCCTCGGCGATCTCGTTGAGCTGGTCCTGGACCCACTTGTAGCCGTAGCCGAGCAGGAGCATGTAGCCGAACCACGGCAGGAACTCCGCCTTGGGCGCCAGTCCGACCATCTGCTGCGCCTGCCGGATGCGGCCGAGCGTGCCGGCCCAGCTGATGTAGGGCGGGACTACCAGGCAGCCACCAAGGGTGACGGCCAGGACGCTGGTGGTCGGGTCGGTCTCGATCGCGCCGCGCGACCACTCGCCGAGCTCCTTCGCCAGTCGGTAGTACCAGATGGCGGCGTAGATGCCGCACGTGAAGATCGCCAGCAGCCAGACCTTCGTCGAGTCGTCATAGAGGAGCGGGCGCTCCTGCTGCTGTTCGACGGGGCCCGCGGGTGGCTGCCCCTCGGCAGCCGGGGGTGGGGGTGGTGGGGGCTGCTGTTCTGGCTGCTCCGGCGGCTGTCCGCCCTGACCAGGCTGGTCTTCCTGCATCGTTCCTCCTTCTTAGGGGGGTAGTTCTTGCGCCTCCGGGATCCCGACCCGGGCGATCGTATACCGACTCGCGGGCGCTTCGCCAACGCTTTCTTGGCGCCGGCTAGCCGGGGCGCCGGCGCTCGGCGGCCATGCCGGTCGCCAGGGCCGCGCCTCCGAGCAGGAGCAGCGCCAGCGGCCAGCCCACGAAGGCGCCGTCGGGCAGCTTGCCCTTGACGATCGAGTCGATCTCCACGCCGACCAGGAGGGCGAACGCGCCCAGGCCGAGGAAGCCGACGTAGGCCGGTCCGCGGACCCGTGTCATCGCCGCGTAGCCGACCGCCGCGAGCGAGACGAGCAGCAGGACGAGATCCCAGAAGGAGCCCTGGCCGTGCGCGCCGCCGAGCCCGCCGAACGCGGCGCCCACCAGGGCCTGGACGCTCGCCTGGGCGACGCCGATGAAGCCCACGAGGAGCCCCACCACGGCTGCGGCGGTGACCACCTCGTCGCCCTGCGGCTGCCCCGCCGCCCGCAGCGCCAGCGCCGCGCCCAGGTAGGCGATGCCGAGCACGATCAGCAGCCAGCGGAAGCCGTTCACGCCCGGGCTCGCGATCCAGTCCCAGAGGAACAGCCAGGCGAGGATCCCGGCGATGCCCACGAGGAACGCCTGGTAGGCCGCGCCGATGATGAAGGCCGCGTACCCGGCCAGTGCCGCCGTGCCCGCGAAGACGAGGAAGTGCCAGAACGAGCTGTGCTCGCTCAGCCCGATCGTCTCTCGCAGCTGCTCGAGCGCCAGCGGAGCGAGCACCACCCCGATTACGAGGAGGGCGGCGCGCCAGCGCTCGACCTGTCCGACCCGGCGGCCGCGCACGCCGAGCCAGAACAGGAGCGCGCAGGGGACCCCGGCCACGAGCAGTAGGGGGAAATCGGCCCAGCGATCCCCTCCGACGAAGCCTTCCTTGCGGACATAGAGCACAACGGCCCCGACGGCGAACGCGACCCCGCCGAGTATCCGCAGCCATTCGGAGCCCTCGGGCGAGGCCGTCGGGCGCGGAGCGGTGGCCGAGGCCTCCATCTGCGAGGTCGAGGATTCCACTGTCGCCGGACGGACCTCGCGGCCTTCAGCGGCGCGCGATGCGGTAGACCGCTCCCCGGAGGGAGACCGCGTAAAGCCGCCCGCGGGCGCCTCGCCGAAGGAGACGAGCTCCGGGACGCGCACGCCGAGCGACCGGTCCCCCCGGGCGCGCCCGGGCCGCAGCCGCGCGGCCCTCAAGCCGGAGCGGCAGAGGTCGCCGTAGAGGTAGCGGGCGTAGAGCCGGCCGAGTCCCCGGTCGCGGATCACGTATCCGCCGATGACCCCGCAGTAGCCGGCCGAGTGGGAGTGCTGGAGGACAGGCGGCACGCGGTGTGGGGCGCGGCCGGAGCGGTAGCGGTGCCTGCCCTCGAAGACGCTCCAGCCGAAGTTGTAGCCGCCCGTCGGCGCTTGCCTCGCGCCGTGCCGGTTGCGGACGTAGTCGACCTCCTCGATCTCGTCCTGGCCGACGTCGCCGATCGTCAGGTCGCCGCGGCGCCTGTCGAAGGAGAAGCGCCACGGGTTGCGCAGCCCGTAGGCGTAGATCTCGTCGCGGCCGAAGCGG
>JBJMLJ010000193.1:0-6343 GCA_045805365.1 Thermoleophilaceae bacterium | reverse complement strand
GGCGTCGGGTCGGGGAGCTCCGAGATGTGCACCCAGCGGACCGGGGCGTCGGCTTCCTGCTCGCCCGCCGCGAGATCCAAGCCCATCTCGGCGACCAGGCCGCGAACCGTGAGCATCGTGCTAGTGGTGCACCACCCTGTCCCACGCGTCGCTCAGCACGGAGCGGAGGACCGACTCGATCAGCTCGAACTCCTCCGTGTCGGCCACCAGCGGCGGCGCCAGCTGGATCACCGGGTCGCCGCGATCGTCCGCCCGGCAGATCAGCCCGCGGCGGTAGAGCTCGCCTGACATGAAGCCGCGCAAGAGCTCCTCCGACTCCTGGTCGTCGAAGCTCTCCTTCGTCTCCTTGTCGCGCACGAGCTCGATGGCGTGGAAGTAGCCGGCGCCGCGCACGTCGCCGACGATCGGCAGGTCGCGCAGCCCCTCGAGCATCTGGCGGAACTCGCCCTCCTTGGCGCGGACGTGGCCGCACAGATCCTCGCGCTCGAAGATGTCGAGGTTGGCGAGCGCCACCGCCGCGGCCATCGGGTGGCCGCCGAAGGTGAAGCCGTGGGTGAACGTCGCCGTGTCCTGCATGAACGGCTCGGCGACCTTGTCCGAGGCGATGACGCCGCCCATCGGCGCGTACGCCGAGGTCAGGCCCTTGGCCATCGTGACCAGGTCCGGCTGGAAGCCGTAGCGCTCGCAGCCGAAGTAGTGGCCGAGGCGGCCGAAGGCGCAGATGACCTCGTCGGCGATCAGGAGGACGCCGTACTCGTCGCAGATCTCCCGCACGCGCTGGAAATAGCCGTCCTGGGGGACGAAGCAGCCACCCGAGTTCTGCACCGGCTCGAGGATCACCGCGGCCACCGTCTCCGGGCCCTCGAACTCGATCCGGTGGGCGATCTGCTCGGCCGCCCAGAGGTTGTCGCGGTCCTCGGGCCAGCGATAGCTGTTCGTGTTCGGCACGTGGCAGGCGCCCGGGGTGAGCGGCTCGAACGCCGTGCGCAGCGGCGTGATGCCCGTGATCGCGAGCGCGCCGAACGAGGTGCCGTGATACGCGGTCTCGCGGGCGATGATCTTGGTCCGCTGGGCCTCGCCCTTCTCCTTGTAGTAGGCGCGCGCCAGCTTCCAGGCCGACTCGACGGCCTCGGAGCCGCCAGAGGTGAAGAAGACGCGATTGAGGTCGCCCGGCGCCAGCTTGGCGATCCGCGCCGACAGCTCGATCACCGGCGGATGCGCGTAGCTCCAGTTCGTATAGAAGCCGAGCTCCTTGGCCTGCTTCGCCGCCGCCTCACCCAGCTCGGCGCGGCCGTGGCCCGCGTTGACGCAGAAGAGCGCCGACAGGCCGTCCAGGTAGCGGTTGCCCTGCTCGTCCCAGACGTAGCAGCCGTCGCCCTTGACCAGGATGGGCATTTCGTGGTGCTCGTCATAGGCCCCCATGCGCGTGAAGTGCATCCACAGGTGCTCGCGCGCGAGGCCCTGGAGCCGGCTCGGGCTCTTCTCGGTGGGCTCGTACGCGGTCTGGGGGGTGGTCGCCATTGCTCTCCTCGCTCTCGCCCGGGCGTGTAGACGCTCAGGACAACCGTATCGGCGTGAGGGCGCAGGGGCAACCAGCTTGGTGGCAAAGTGCCTGCTAGGTCGTTTGTACGATTTGGACAACGGACAGGCGAACCTTTTCAGCTTCTGCCACTTGCCACCGTGCGAATTCGCCCATACGGTCCGGCTCGGGACCCTTAGGAGGGGATAAATGGAGAGTGCATCGGCGGTAGCCCACCACGCCGCCAGTGGTGGCGACAAAGGGCTCAAGCGCAACGCGATCGGTTACCTGTCCAACCTCGTGATCTCGGTCGCGTCGACCGCGCCGGGGTACAGCCTCGCGGCCACCCTCGGCTTCATCGTCGCGGTCCAGGGCGTGGGCCTCCAGGCGCCGGCGGTCCTGATCGTCTCGTTCATCCCGATGCTCTGCATCGCGTTCGCCTATCGCTACATGAACCGGGCGGACCCCGACTGCGGCACGTCGTTCACCTGGGTCACGAAGGGCCTCGGCCCGCAGCTCGGCTGGCTCTCCGGCTGGGCGATCGTCGCGGCCGACATCATCGTCATGGCCTCCCTGGCCGTGATCGCGGGAACCTACACCTTCCTCCTCTTCGGCTGGAACAGCGCGGCCGACTCCACGGCCGCGGTGATCATCGCCGGGGTCATCTGGATCGCCCTGATGACGTGGATCTGTTACGTCGGCATCGAGCTGTCCGCCCGCACGCAGCGCTGGCTGCTCACCGCCGAGCTCGGAGCGCTCGCGCTCTTCGCCGTGGTGGCCCTGATCAAGGTCTACGCCAACAACCCCGCCGGCTCCCTCCACGTCCAGGCGTCCTGGTTCTCCCCCTTCGCGGTCAGCTCGTGGAGCGCCCTCGCCGACGGAATGCTGCTCGGCATCTTCATCTACTGGGGCTGGGACAGCGGCGTGGCCGTGAACGAGGAATCGGAGGCGAGCGAGGAGGGGCCGGGCAGGGCAGCGGTCGTCAGCACGCTCGTGCTCGTCCTGACCTACGTCATCGTCGGCACGGCGGCACAGGCCTACGGTGGGCCCAAGCTTCTTATCGACAACGCCGACGACGTCCTCAGCGTGCTCGGTGGCAAGGTGTTCGGCTCGCCGCTCGACAAGCTGCTCATCATCGCGGTGCTCACATCGGCATCCGCGTCGACGCAGACCACGATCCTGCCGACTGCGAGAACGACGCTTTCGATGGCGCGCCAGCGGTCGATCCCGAAGATCTTCGGCGAGGTGCACCCGAGGTACCAGACGCCGACCTGGTCGACGCTCTTGATGGGCGGAGTTTCGGCGATCTGGCTGGTCGCCCTGCTCGCCTTCAACCCGTCGCAGAACGTGCTCGGGGACTCCATCTCCGCCCTCGGCTTCTCGATCTGCTTCTACTACGGGATGACCGGGATCGCCTGCGCCGTCTACTACCGGCGCGAGCTGTTCAAGAGCGTGCAGAACTTCCTGTTCGCCGGACTGGTGCCGCTGATCGGCGCGGGGATCCTGGGATACATCTTCGTCAAGGCCTTCCACGACTACAGCCAGGCCGGCTTCAACTACTCCAAGCCGATCCTCGGGATAGAGACGCCGATCTTCATCGGCATCGGCGCGCTCGTGCTAGGCGCGGTGCTGATGGTCATATCGATGTTTTCCTACCGCGACTTCTTCCGGCGCCGTCCGGAGGCGGCGGAGGAGGGGCTGCTCGAGGAGCCGGTCGAGCACGCGGCGGCTCACATCTGAGCCCCCAGTAGGCTTCGGCGCTCGTGTCCAGCTACGAGCGCGTCGCCGACCTGCCGCTCGAGATCGAGTCGGCCGAGTTCGACGGCCTGGAGCTCGCCCTCGGGCCGGAATTCACCCGCCTCACGACCGTCATCAAGCTCCGGGGCGGCGGCCACGAGGGGCTCGGCGAGGACGTCACCTACGACGGGCTCGACCACCTGGCGCTGCGCGACGCCTGGCCGCCGGACGGCCTGGCCGGCTCGTTCACGCTCGACTCGTTCTCGAAGCGGGTCGACGAGGTCGAGCTGTGGCCTTCGCCGCCCGTCCGCGAGCCGTCGATCGACTATCGGCGCTGGGCCTTCGAGTCCGCCGCCCTAGACCTGGCGCTGCGCCAGGCCGGCACGAGCCTGCCCGAGGCACTCGGCCGCGAGCCGCGCCCGGTCAACTTCGTGGTTTCCACGCGGCTCTCGCCCCCGGGCGCCGAGGGCCCCGACACCGCCGACCGCATCCTCCGGATGCTCGAGAAGTACCCGACCACCCGCTTCAAGATCGACCCGACGAACAGCTGGACGCAGGAGCTGATCGACACCCTCGTCGAGACGGGCGCCGTCGACTCGCTCGACTTCAAGGGCTTCTACAAGGGCACGCCGGTGGACGTCGAGACCGACCCCGTCCTCTATCGGATGGTGATCGAGTCGTTCCCCGAGGCCTGGTTCGAGGACCCGGACGTGACCGACGAGACGCGGCCGCTGCTCGAGCCGGTGGCCGACCGGATCACCTGGGACGCGCCGATCCACTCGGTCGCGGACATCCTCGAGCGGCCCTGGCAGCCGAAGATGATCAACATCAAGCCGTCGCGCTTCGGCCCGATCGAGCGGCTGTTCGCGGCTTACGACTGGTGCGACGAGAACGGGGTCGGCGCCTATGGCGGCGGCCAGCTCGAGCTCGGCGTCGGCCGCGGCCAGATCCAGTACCTGGCGTCGCTCTTCCACCCGGACACGCCCAACGACACAGCCCCGAGCGCGTACAACCACCCCGAGACGCCCGACGGCCTCGAGACGAGCCCGCTCGAGCCGAGGGTGGATTCGACGGGCTTTCGCCGGCTCAGCTAGCCGTTACGTCCCGCGCGAACTCCTCGAACGCGTCGAGGTAGCGCTGCAGGTGCGCGTCGTCGTGGGCGATCGAGAGCGTCCACTCTTCCTCGACGCCGGGCGTCATGAAGACGCCCCGGTTCATGTGGTAGAGCCAGCCAAGCGTCGACAGGTCGTCGTCGACCTTGGTCAGGTAGTCGCGGTACTCGCGGATCGGCTCGACCGAGAAGACCACGCAGCCCTTGGCGCCCAGGCCCTCGGTATGGGCCGGCAGCCCGTAGCGGTGGATCAGCTCGTCGCAGCCCGCGAGCAGCTTCCTGTTGGCGTCCTCGAGCGTCGCGTAGGCGTCGTCGTCGAGCACCTCGGTGAGCGTCGCCTGCGCCGCGGCCATCACGAGCGGGTTGCCGTTGAACGTCCCCTGCTGGCGGACCGCGTTGGACTCCACCAGCTCGGCGAGGGGGTCGGTCATGCCGACCGCGCCGCCGGGGAGCCCGCCGCAGATCGCCTTCGCGAGGCAGACGATGTCGGGGGTGACGCCGAACAGCTCGGTCGCGCCGCCGGCGGCGACCGCCGCGCCGGTCTTGACCTCGTCGAAGATCAGCGGCACGCCGTGCTGGGTGCACAACTCGCGCAGGCGCTCGAGGTAGCCGTCGACCGGCTTGACGATGTTGATGTTCATCATCGCCGGCTCGACGATCAGGCCGGCGACGTCGCCCTGCGCGAGCGCACGCTCGGCCGCCTCGGCGTCGTTGAAGGGGATGACGCGGGTGGCCTCGGCGGTCCCCGGCGCGTAGCCCAGGCCGTAGGGGATCGCGGCGGGGTGCTCGCGGTCGCCCATCTGATCGGCCGGCGGCTTGACCGAGACCATCACGGCGTCGTGGTGGCCGTGGTAGGAGCCCTCGATCTTGATGATCACGTCGCGGCCGGTGGAGCCGCGCGCGAGGTGGACGGCGTCCATCGTCGACTCCGTGCCGGAGTTGGTGAAGCGCCAATGGGGGAGGCCCCAGCGGCGCCGGAGCTCCTCGGCCACCACGATCGATCCCTCGGTCGGCGCGGCGAAGTGCGTGCCCTCGTCCATCCGGGCCTTGACCGCCGCGGCGATGACCGGGTTGGCGTGGCCGACGCACATGACGCCGAAGCCGTTGTGGAAGTCGAGGTACTCGTTGCCGTCGACGTCCCACACCTGCGCGCCGCGCCCGCGCTCGATGTAGACCGGCCACGGGTGGTTGCGCTGGAACGAGGAGGGCACCCCGCCGGGCATGACCGCGCGCGCGCGCTCGTAGTACTCGCCGGACCGCCGCGTGCGGTCGACCAGCCGCGCCTTCTCGCGCTCGAGGAGGGACGCGACGTTGGAGTAGGCGGGGGTGGTCAGCGACATGGCCCGCGATTGTACGAGGCGGCGGAGCGGATTATCCAGTGCGGAGTGGTCGCTCTCGACGAACGTCATGCAAGCTGTCGCGTTTCGTCAAACGCTCCGCAGCACCGCCCGGCGGATCTTCCCCGTCGCCGTCTTGGGCAGGTCGTCGGCGAAGTCGACGATGCGCGGGTACTTGTACGGCGCCGTCTGGGCCTTGACGTGGTCCTGCAGCTCGGTCGCCAGCGCGTCCGACGCCGCGTAGCCGTCGCGGAGCACCACGACCGCGCGCACGACGCTGCCGCGCTCCTCGTCGGGGGCCGCTACGACCGCGGCCTCGGCCACCGCCGCGTGGCCGACGAGGGCGGACTCGACCTCGAACGGGCCGATCCGGTAGCCGGCGGAGATGATCACGTCGTCGAGCCGGCCCTCGAAGTACAGATAGCCGTCGTCGTCGCGCCGGACGCGGTCGCCCGTCCGCCACGGGCCGGCGGGCGCCGCCTCGCCGCCGAGATAGCGGACGAAGAACGTCGGCACGGTCGCCGGGTCGGCCACCAGCTCGCCGTCGAGCACATCGAGCGAGAAGCCCGGCAGCGCGCGGCCCATGGAGCCCGGGCGCGCCTTCTCGCTGAGCGGCATCCCGGTCAGCTGGCCCGTCTC
>JBJMLJ010000192.1:0-8524 GCA_045805365.1 Thermoleophilaceae bacterium | reverse complement strand
GGCGTCGAGGGTGCGGCGGTAGAGCGCCTCCAGGCTGGCGAGGTGCTCGGCCGCCGAGGCGCCCGCCGCGGCGCGGCGAGCCTCGCCGCCCAGCCGCTCGCGCAAGGCGACGTCCCGGGCGAGGACGGCGAGCGCCTCGGCGATCGCTCTCGGATCGCGCCTCGGCACGACGATGCCGGCCTGCTCGCAGAGTTCGGCCCTGCGCGCGGTGGCGACGAAGGGGATCCCCTGGGCCTGCGCACTGACGAGCGGGCTGGTCGAGGTGGTATCGGTAACCGCCGGGTCGACGAATACGTCGGCTCTTCGGAGCTCGTCGGACAGCGGGTCGCCGCCGTCCCGGGTCAGAAGGCTCACCTGCTCGTGGAGGCCGAGCTGATGGCGGGCGAAGGCCACGGCCTGGACGTGGTCGCCCTCACCCAGGATCCGGTATTCGCAGCGCACGCCCGAGTCGAGCAACAGCCGGATCGCGTGAATGGAGTGCTCGTAGCCCTGTTCCCAGATCAGCGGCCCGGCGCTGAGGATGCGGAGCGTCCCCGGAGGCGACTCGCGCGGGAGCCGGCCGTTCGGCGCCAGCGGCGGCGCCGGCAGGAGCTCCGACTTGGCACGGGGGTAGCCGAGCGCGAGGGCGCGCTCGAGCACGGCCTCGTGCGGGAAGACAAGCCGGTCGGCCAATGTCCATAGGCGCTCGGGGTCCGGCGCGGCGAGATCGGCGCCGTCGTCCCGAAAGCCGATCACGACCCGCGATCCGGTCGCTCGCCCGCGTTCCGCCGCCCGCCACGCCGTCGAGCCGGAGTGGAAGTGGACGAGGTGCGGGCGGAGCCGGCGCAGCCGCCGCTCCGGCCTCGCCGCCAGCTCGACTCGGTCGAGGACGGCCGGAGCGCGAAGCGCCGGGTCGGTCCGCCAGCGCTCGCCGCGTGCGAGCAGCCGAGCGTCCCAGCCCGCGGCCACCAGGTGGCGCAGCCTGGCGGTCAGGAGGGAGCCGTCGACATCGCTGCTGCTCGACGCCACCAGCGCCACCCGCGCCGTCACGAGCGGGCCGCCTCGCGGTACATGGCGAGGAACTCGTCGAGCTGGCGCTCAAGCGTGAAGCGGGAGGTGGCCGTGCGCCTGCCCGCCTCGCCCATCCGCGTCCGCAGCTCGGGCTCGCGCCAGAGCCGTTCCAGCGCTCGCTTCAGTGCCTCGGAGTCGCGCGGTGGGACCACGAACCCTTCGACGCCGTCGGTCAACGCCTCCGACACGCCGCCGCAGTCGGTGGCCACCACCGGGACGCCGCAGGCCATCGCCTCGAGGATCACGGTCGGCAGGCCCTCGTCGAGGCTCGGCACCACCAGGGCGTCCGAGGCGCGCAGGCGGTCGGCGACCTCGTCGGATGACAGGTTCCCGAGCAGTCCTACGTGGTCCCCCAGCCCCAGGTCGAGCACGGTATGCCGCAGGCGCTCGCGCTCGCTCTGGTCGCCGAGCTCGGCGCCGATCAGCTCGAGTCGCACCGGGACTCGCGCGTCGACGAGCGAGCGCACGGCGACGAGCGCCCATTCGAGGCCCTTCACCCAGCGCGGCCAGGCGATCGCCACGAGCCGCAGGCGGTCGGCAGCCGGGCCCCGGGCTCCGTTGGCAGGCCGGAACCGGTTCGGGTCGACACCCTGACGGATGAGGCGCGTCTTCGCGGCCTCGACGCCGAGCTCGGCGAGGTCGCTCCGCAGGGATTCGGAGACGCAGTGAACGGCGCTGGCGCTCTCGAAGATCTGCGGCAGCAGGCTGATCACGTGGTCCTCGCCGGGGACGTGGGGGTCGACGCTGATCTCGCTGCCGTGGCAGCTCGCGATCACCGGGCAGCGCCAGACGTCGAACAGCGGCAGATAGAGGGCGGCGCTGCCATTCCACTCGAAGTGGACCACGTCCGGGCGCAGCCGAGCCAGCGGCAGGTACAGGGCGAGCATCCCGAAGGTCCCTCTGTAGCGGCGGCGGAAGCCAGGGTCCGTCCGCCGGATCTCGCGCAGGAGCGCCAGGAGGCGGCGCGGAGCCGTGACGAGGAGCCGGAGCGCCTGGCGCATGACCGCCACCCGCGACGGCCGCTGACGGCCTTGCGGCAGGGGATGCAGCTCGACCCCCTCGAGGCCGGCGTCGGGGTCGGAGATCGCGCGCGACGCCACCGTCACCCGCAGTCCCTTGGCGGCCAGGCCCTCGAGCTTCCAGCACAGGAAGGTCTCGGGAGGCCAGTTGATTCCGACCTCGAGCAGGTGGAGGGGACGAGCGCTCACAGGCAGAGCACTCGCGCCTGCAGGCTGCCGGCCAGGCGGCCGAGACGGAAGGAGGCGGTCCGGATCCAGCGCCCACGGTGCTCGCGGGAGGCCCACAGGTCCGGCACGGTCGCCGCGAGCGTCCTCCAATCGCGCAGCCCGTCCCGGTTGTCGGGATCCGGCAGCCCGGCGTTCCGGAACGCCCGGTGCAGCTGCGGGCCCGACCGTCCGTAGCGGAAGTGCTGGCGGGCCATCGCCCCGAGCGTGCTGCGGAAGCGCTGCTGCATGACGGCGTCGGGCGCGAAGGCCAGCCGGTAGCCGGCGAGCTGGCCGCGCCAGGCGAAGCCGTGATCGGAGCTGCCGAACGTGAACTCCTCGTCCCAGCCGATCTCCCGCGCCACGTAGGTCCAGACCCCCATGTTGCCGCCGGGCGCGTAGCGGAGGAAGCCGTGGCCGACGAGGAGGTCGGTCATCGGCGCCTGAGGTCGCCACGCGCGGACCACGGGGTCGTTGAGGGCTTCCCACTCCAGCCGGCCGCCGACGATGTCGGCGTCTCTCGCCGCCTCGGCCATCGCCTCCAGCCAGCCAGGGCCGGCGACGTCGTCGGCGTCGCAGAAGGCGAGGAAGTCCCCGCGGGCTGCGGAAGCCCCGGCGTTGCGGGCGTGGTTGAGACCCCGGCGGGCCCTGGCGTCGGCGATCGTCAGCGACGGCAGCCGCGGTCGCCAGCTCTCGACGATCCCGATCGTGCGGTCGCTGCAGCCGTTGTCGGCGACCACGAGCTCCCAAGCGCCGGCGTAGGTCTGGGCACTCAGCCCCGCGAGCTGGTCGGCCACATGGGTCTCTCCGTTCAGCACCGGCATGACGACGCTGATCAGCTGAGGAGGCCGCAAGGCGCGAATACGATAATCGAGGCTCCGCTTGACGACTCGCTCTCGGATAATCCTCGCCGTTCACAGGGTCCTCCTGCTCAGCGCCAGGACTCCGCTGATGCGCCTATGGACCCCCGCCTACCGGCTTGTCGCCCTGGCCTGGGCAGCCTTTCTGACGTTCGGAGAGCGCGACTCGAGCGCCTATCTGCGGGGCAGCCTCGGGGCCGGGCATGTTCTGCCGGGCCTCTCGGACGTGGACGTGGCGGTGGTCCTCAGCGAGGACCCGCGCGGTGCGGGAATCGCGCGCCTGCGCGCCCGGGCGCGCTGGCAGCGGCTGCGCCGCGCCGTTCCCCCGACCGATCTCTTGCTCGACTTTCCGCTGATACTCGAGGCCGGACAGCTGCGCGACGCCGCCGGCTCGTCGACGCTGACTCACAAGCGCGCGACCTATTACGGGCCGGGCTTCAGCGAGGACAAGGTCCGCATGCTCGAGCGCCCAGGCCTCTACGGAGCGACCTCCGACTGGAGGCTGTTGTCGGGCCGTGAGCGGCGATTCCCCGAGCCCCCGCGAGACGCGCAGGAGCGACGGATAGCCGCCTGGCTGGAGCTCGTGTACTGGTGGCAATGGGTGGTCCCGGCCTGCGTCGACCCCGGCCCGCGCACGGCGAGCCTGTGCGCAAAGCTCGTCGCCGAGCCCGCCCGGATCTGGCTCTGGCTCGCCCATGGCGAGGAGTGCCGCGACCGTGCCGACGTTCTGCGGCGGGCGAGCGCCCGGATGCCCGAGGAGGAGCGGGGGCTGCGCTTGGCACTCGACCTGAACGAGTCGCTGGCAGCCTCGCCGAAGGCCCCGGTTTCCCAAGTGCTGCCGCTCCTGGTGCGGCTGTCCGCCCGGATCGCGGACGAGCTGGTCGGGCAGGGGGCGGGCGCCGGGACCACGGAGGTCCGGCTGGCGGGAACCGAGCTGATCCTGCCGCACGGCAACGAGCGCGCGCCCAATCCGCTGCCCTTGTGCGACTGGAGGGCTCTCGTCCGGCCGGGTCTCCCCGACGAGAGCTTCGCGCTCCTCCGCGGCGATCCCGGGGACCCGGCGGCGCTGCGAGCAGCGAACGCGTGGCACACCTTCGGGCTGCTGCCGGCTCTGCGCGCCGGCGATCTGATGGTCTTCGCGGGCCCGCGCTCCCGGACCGAGCTGCGCGCGCTCGAGTGCCCGCTCACCGATCCTGTGTCCTTCGCGCTCGTCGACGGGCGCGAGCTGGCTGCCTTCCCCGACCTCGCCGGCTGGTCGGCCGAGGACAGCGCCCGGCGGGCCGTGGCGGAGCACGGCGCCTGGCTGCGAGCCGCGCCGGCGCCGATCCCGGGGCTTCGTCCGACCGACTCCGCGGGCGGCGTGCTCGCGATGCTTCTCAGCGCCGCTCGCGCCGCTCTGTTCCAGGAGAGCGTTGCGGGCGGAGGCACGCCGGAGCTGCCGCTGACGGTGACCGAGGTCGCGCGCCGGCTGGCCGAACGGTCCGAGGGCGCTGCGGCGGCCGCCGAGGACGCGCTGGAGGGTTACCGTGACTTCGCGCTACTCCGCACGCCACCCCGCCGGCTCACGCTGGACGCGATGCGTGCGGTCGTGGAGGGGCTGCCCGCTTACGCTCAGATCCGCTCGGCCACCGTGCGCGCCTGCCTGTTGTAGAGCACCACGCCGGCGGCCACTAGAGCCGCGGTGAGGGCGAGCGACGCCGCGAACACGAAGGGCCCGGCGGCCTCGAGCGCGGTCGGCGCCGACGGGTCGAGCAGGACGTGACGGGCCTGCACGGTCACCTCCGCGAGCGGGTTGAGCATGAGCGGATGCTGAAGCCCCTTCGGGGCGAGATCGATCGGGTAGAAGACCGGCGTCAGGAAGAACATCAGCCGAAGAAGGACGATCCAGATCGGCTCGACGTCGCGGATGCCGACGTAGAGCAGCGAGAGGAGCAGCGACACGCCAACCGTGTAGACCAGCAGCAGCGCCAGCACCGGAATCATCTCGAGCCAGGCGACCGACGGCGAGATGCTGCTCAGCAGGATGAAGCCCACCACGATCACCAGGGTCAGGCCGTAGACGTAAAAACTCGTGAGGACGCTCGAGAGCGGCAGCGCCAGCGGCGGGAAGGGGATCTTCCGCAGCATGCCCCCCTTGCCCACCAGCGAGGTGAGCGCGTGCCCCGTCGCCTCGCTGAAGAAGGTGAACAGGGCGATCCCCAGCAGCAGCGTGAGCTGGTAGTGGGGGACCGCGTGACCGGGGTTGAACAGCTTCGCCCAGACGAAGTACAGGACCAGGAAGAGCAGCAGCGGCTGCGCCAGGGACCAGAAATAGCCGACTATCGAGTCGAGATAGCGCAGCTTGAACTCTGCGCGCGCGAGGATGAGAGAGACGTCCACGAAGCGCCGCAGCCCAGACGTCGGGCCGGGCCGGCCGTTGCCGGCGACCGCGTACTCGGGGATCTCGAGCTCCCTCGGTTCGGCGCTGGGGGCGGCCTCGCGGCGGCGCACGTGCTCCCGGTTGCGCCGGTCGTACTCCTCGAGGACCTGCTCCGGCTCGCCGAGGGCAGCCGCCTGTCCGTGGTCCAGGAGCAGCACCCGGTCGGCAAACTTTCTGACGGTGTCGAGGCTGTGCGTGACGTAGACGATCGTGTGCCCCCGCGCGATCAGCTGCTCAAAGGTGTCCATGCACTTGCGCCGGAACAGCTCGTCGCCCACCGCGAGGACCTCGTCGAAGAGCAGCAACTCGGCGTCGACCTGGAACGAGGTGGAGAAGGCCAACCGCACCTGCATGCCGGAGGAGTAGTTGCCCAGCTGCATCTCGACGAAGTCCTCGAGCTCTGCGAAGCGCACCACGCTCGGGAAGCGGCGGCGCGCCTCCGCCGGCCGGAGCCCCATGAGCGTCCCCGCGACCTCGACGTTGTCGCGGGCCGCGAGCTGCGGGTGGAAGCCCACGCCCAGCTCGATGAAGGGAGCAAGGCGGGCGTCGACGTCGACGACCCCCGAGTCGGGCTCGTGGATCCCCGCGATGCACCGGAGCAGTGTGCTCTTCCCGCTCCCGTTGCGCCCGATCACGGCGAAGAACTCCCCGGCGCGCACGTCGAACGAGACGTCGCTCAGCGCCTGGAGGCTGTCGTGGCTGAAGCTCGCGACCGGATGCTTCAAGCGCTCCTTGAGCGTCCACGAGCGGTGACGGGGGATCGCGAACGATTTGTAGAGGTTCTCCACACGCACGCTGGTGGTCCGCTCCGCGAGGACGGTCATGCGATCGAGAGCTCAAGTGGCCGCTGGGCGGGCGTCCGGTCGACGTAGGTCCGGAACCAGAGCTCGAGCATCACGAGCGTCCAGATCCTGTAGCCATGATCGCCGCTGCCGTCGCGGTGCTCGGCGACCAGCGCCTCGAGCCGCTCCGGGCGGAAGAGCCCGCGATCGAGCGTTCCGGGATCGAGCAGCACCTCGGCGGCGAGGCTCTGGCCGAGCCAACGGTCCATCGGGATCATGAAGCCCATCTTCGGCCGGTCGACCGTGCGCTCGGGGAGCCACGGGCGTACCGCCTGTTTGAGGAGCGCCTTGGGCGCCTCCCCCTTCACCTTCATCGACATGGGCAGTGCGGCCGCCAGCTCCATCAGCACGTGGTCGCAGTACGGCGAGCGAGCCTCGAGCGAATGCGCCATGGCGGCGATGTCCATCTTCACGAGCAGATCCTCGGATAGGTAGGTCTGCACGTCGACGTCGACGACGCGCTCCACCGGGTCGCTCGAGTCGGAGTCGAAGTACGGCCCCTCGACCACGGCTCGCCAGTCGTGTCCCCGCAGCCCGTCCGCCCACTCGCGCGTGTAGAGGTCGGCGCGGGCGGCCTCGTCGAAGTACTGGTGGGCCCGCCGCTCCGCATAGTGGAGCTCCAGGGGCCTGGTAGGCAGCGGCCGGGCATGGCGTGCATAGCCGCAGAAGGTCTCGTCTCCGCCATCGCCGTTCAGGGCCACGGTCACGTGGCGTCGAGCGTGCTCGGCGAGGGCGAACGTCGCCAGGGCCGAGGAGTCGGCGAAGGGCTCGCCGTAGTGCCAGGCCAGGCGTGGCAGGAGCTCCATCGCGCCCGCGTCGAGGATCAGCTCGTGGTGATCCGTCCCGTAGTGGCGGGCGACCTCCCGGGCGTAGGAGCTCTCGTCGAAGGCGCCGTCGTCGAAGCCGATCGAAAAGGTCTTCACCGGCTTGCCGCTCAGGCGCGCCATCGCGGCTACGACCGAGCTCGAATCGACGCCCCCTGACAGCAGCGCCCCGACGGGCACATCGCTCCGGAGGCGCAGGCGCGTTGCCTCGAGCAGCGCCTCCCTGATCCGCTCGCAGGCCTCCCGTTCGTCCGGGATCGCGTCGCCGTCGCGATAGGACAGCTTCCAGTAGCGGCGCGTGGAGACGAGCCCGTCGCTCCAGGTGAGCGTGTGTGCCGGCTCGAGCTTCCGGATGGCCGCGAACGCGCTGCGGGGCGCGGGAACCACCTGGTAGTGGAGGAACAGATCGATCGCCTCTTGGTCGACCTCGCGCGGGACGGCCTCACTCGCGAGGATCGCCCGCGGCTCCGAGGCGAACCAGAGCCGGCCCGCGCGCTCGGCGTAGAAGAGCGGCTTCTTGCCCACGCGGTCGCGAGCCAGCAAGAGTCGGCGGGCGCGGCGGTCCCAGATCGCCAGGGCGAACATCCCCCGCAGGCGCTCGACGCAGCCCTCGCCGAGCTCCTCGTAGAGGTGGGCGATGACCTCGGTGTCCGAGCGACTCGAGAAGCGGTGGCCGCGGCGGATGAGCTCATCCCGGAGCTCGCGGTAGTTGTAGATCTCGCCGTTGCAGACGACGACCACCGAGCCGTCCTCGTTCCGGAGCGGCTGGTCGCCCCCCTCGACGTCAATGACGGCGAGGCGGGCCACACCGAGCGCGACACCGTCCTCCGCGAATACCCCTCGGGAGTCGGGACCGCGGTGGTCGAGCGATTCGCACATCCGCTCGACGAGCCCGGGCTCGACGGGACCGTCGGTGGCCAGCGTTCCCGCGATTCCGCACATCCCTCATGGCCACGATAACTGTGCTGTAGTTCCGGCGCGTGCCAGCCGGCCGTCGCCACTGCGTGGTCTTCGGGCTCGCGGCGGCGGCCTACGTGGGGCTCCGCTTGGCGGCCTTCCTGCCGGCGACGACCAGAACGTGGCCGGACAGCGCCACGTACGTTCAGGCGGCGGGGCATCCGCTGTTCTCCCAGGACTTCCTGGCCGGCGGGCGCGCGCCCGGCCTGCCGCTGCTCTACAAGCTCCTGCCGGACTCGGACTTGAGGCGGGGCGATGGGCAGCTCGCGGTGTCGATCGCCTGCTGGCTCGCGCTCGCCTCGGCGGTCGCGTGGTGCATGCGTCGGCCGGGCCTCCGCCCGGTCGCCTT
>JBJMLJ010000191.1:0-3929 GCA_045805365.1 Thermoleophilaceae bacterium | reverse complement strand
GTTCTGCGCGAGCGTCGCCGCGGCATCGTTGGCGCTCTCGAGCAGGAGGGCCTGGAGCAGGTCCTCCACGCGCATCCGCTCGCCCTTGCTCAGGTTGATCCTCGACTCGGCCGGCTGGGCCGAGTACGCGGGCGCGGTGAACACCTCGTCGGGCCTGGCGCGCTCGAGGGTCAGCAGGGCGGTCATCAGCTTGGTGGTGCTGGCCATCGCCCCGCGCGTGTCGGGGTGCTTCTGGAACATGACCGCGCCGTCGCTTGCGTCGACCACGATCGCCGACCTGGCCGTTTCGACCGCCGGCGCGGCGGCGGCACGGGCCGGCGCCGCCAGCACGAGCAACGCCAGCGCGACGGCGACGAGGAGGCGGCGGCTCACTCCCTTAGCTTGATCTTCTGGCCCGACACGAGGGCCTGCGGATCGAGCCCGGGGTTCAGCTCCTGGAGCTTCTCCACCGTCACGCCGGTCTTCGCGGAGATGCCGCCGAGCGTGTCGCCCGTCTTGACTGTGTAGGTGCGCTTGGTCGGCTGGCTCGACGTCCTGGTCCGCTTGGACGTGACCGTCTGGCTCGCCGACTGTCCACCCCCGCCTGCGCTGCCGGAGCCGGAGTTGAGGATCACGTAGAAGAAGGCGACGACGCATACGGCGAGCGCCAGCGGCGCGAGGACGCGGGCAGGACTCTTTGGAGCGTCGCGGTGCATGCGTACCTCGGCTGGCCGGCCGAAGCTTAGGGAGCTACAGGCCCCAGGATGCCGCTCGCAAGTCCTCGGCCGCCGCGGCCGCCGCCGTGCCCGGGTCCCCGCCGCGCTCCTCGTGGGCGTTCACGATGGAGCGCGAGGAGGTGACGAGGCCCGCCGCCGGGTGCGGTTCGAAGGCCGGACCGAGGTCCTCGACGCGGCCGCCCTGGGCACCGACTCCCGGCAGCAGGAAGATCGTTCTCGGCATCAGCTCGCGCAGCCGTCCGAGCAGCTCGGGGCGCGTGGCGCCGGTCACCGCTCCGACGTTCGAGAGTCCGGTCTCCCCCACGTGCTCCCTACCGACCTCGTCGACCAGGCGCGCCAGCTGCTCGTGGTCCTGGACCTCGTCGGCGCCCGGGTTGGAGGTGGCGACCAGCACGAACAGGCCCGCCCCCGCGGCGGCCGCCCCCTCGACCAGCGGCTCGAGGGCGTCCCTGCCGAGCAGCGGGTTGGCGGTCGCGGCGTCCGCGTCCAGGCCGGGCACGGCGCCGAACGGGCCCGGCGTCTCCCCGAACAGGGCCTGCGCGTACGCGGAGGCTGTCACCGGGACGTCGCCGCGCTTGCCGTCCGCGATCACGAGCAGCCCGCGCTCGCGGGCGTGCTCGCTCACGCGCCGCAGCGCCCGCCAGCCCTGCTCGCCCAGGCGCTCGAAGCAGGCGAGCTGGAGCTTGACCGCCACGCAGGCGGGCCCGGCGGCGTCGATCGCCAGCATGCAGTGCCGGGCGACGGCGCCGCCCGTCAGGACCGCGCGGTCGCCGGCGCCCTCGGCCGCGACGACCGCCGCGGGCCACAGCGCCGCCGGATCCGGGTCGAGTCCGAGAACGACCCGGCTGCGGCGCTCCTCTACGAGCGCCGCGAGCCGATCGGCGAAGTGCGCGCTAGAAGCCGCCGCCCCCGCCGCCGGACTTGACCGCCTTCTTCAGGGAAGAGCCGGCGCTGAAGCGCGGCACCCTGCTGGCCGGGATCTGGATGCGCTCACCGGTCTGCGGGTTGACGCCCTGGCGAGCGCCGCGATCGGCCACCGAGAACTTCCCGAAGCCGGTGAAGTTGATCTCGCCGCCGCGCTGCAGGGTGCCCTCGACAACGCCAAGGAACGCGTCGACCGCCTTGCCTGCATCGGCCTTCGACAGGCTGGTCTCGCTGGCGACCTGATCAACGAACTCTTGCTTCGTCACTACGTTCTCCTCGTTATGCGGGGGTACGAACGGCCCGAACGTAACAACGTAGGCGGACGATGGCGCCCGCGATGCCGCTTCCAGAGCGAAAAAAGCGTGGAGTTTGGGCTAAGTACCCGACACCGACATCTCTCCGATGAGCAGCGGAACGGCCTTCACGCTGCCGCCGAAGGGCACCCAGCGGGCCTCGGAGCCCACCCCCTCGACCGCGCGCAGCATGCCGACGAGGTCGCTCGCGATCGTCAGCTCACGCACCGGGCGGCCGAGCTCGCCGTTCTCGATCAGGCGCCCGCTGGCGCCCACCGAGAAGGTGCCTGACACCGGGTTCACGCCCGAGTGCAGGCCGGCGACATCCGTGACGTAGAGGCCATCGCCGGCGCGCGCCACGAGCTCGTCGAGGGTCCCCTCGCGCGGCTGGAGGATGAGGTTGGTCGTGCCCACGCTCGGCGGCGAGCGGTAGGAGCCCCGGCTCGCGTTGCCGGTTGTGGCACGGCCGGCCTTGCGGCCCGTCCGGGTGTCGAAGAGGAAGGTCTCGAGCCGCCCGCCCTCGATCAGCGGGGTGCGGCGGGTTGGCGAGCCCTCGCCGTCGAAGGGCGAGCTGTCGGGGCCGTCCGGCACGGCGCCGTCGTCCACCAGCGAGACCGACGCGTCGGCCACGTCCTCGCCCTCCTTGCCGGCGAACAGGGAGCGGCCGCGCTGGACGGCCTCCGCCGAGAGCATGCCGCCGATGAAGCCGACGAACGACGCCGCCACGAAGGTGTCGAGGACCACGGGGCAGCGGCGCGTCTCCGGCGCCCGGGCGCCGACCAGTGCGAGTGCCCGCTCGGCCGCCTCGGAGCCGATCGCCTCGGGGTCGAGCTCGCCGGGCTCGCGGCCGAGGCCCACGCCCAACCCGGTCATCAGGTCGGCGCCCTCGCCCGCGAAGGCGGACGCGTAGGACCAGGCCTGGGTCGACTCGAACCCGGCCGAGAAGTCGCGCGAGTTCGCTATCGCCACCCGCGCCTCGGCGTCGGAGTAGACGACGGTCTCGACCTGGGTCACCCCCTCGCGCGCCCGTGCCGCGCGCTCCACGCCGAGTGCGAGCTCGACCTTCTCCTCGGTCGACCAGCCGGCGAGGGCCGGCGAATGAAGGCCCTCGATCGGCGTCGCACCGAACTCCTCCGGCAGCCCGCCGTGCTCGTCCGAGTCGACCACCTCGGCGGCGCCGAACGCGGCCTTCGCCAGCTCGGCCACCCCCTCGTCGCTGAGGTCGGTGCCGTACGCATAGCCCGCGCGGCCGTCGTCGAACGCGCGGATGCCGAGGCCGCGACCGCCGGCGTCGCTCAGGCTCTCGACGGCCCCCTCGTATACGCGCACGTGACGGCTGACGGTCTCCTCGGTCCAGGCCTCGGCATCGCCGGCGCCGGCGGCCAGCGCCGCTTCCACGGCGCGCCGGGCGACGTCCTCGAGGCCGCTCATGCGGTCCCGCCCACGGTGAGCTCGCGTATCCGGACGTGGGGCTGGCCCACCCCGGCCGGCACCGACTGTCCGCCCTTGCCGCAGAAGCCCGTGGCGATCTCGAGGTCTCCCGCCAGGCCGTCGACGGCCCGCAGCGCCTCGAGGCCGTTGCCGACGAGCGTCGCGCCGCGCACCGGCGACGTGACCTCTCCGTTCTCGATCAGATAGCCCTCGGAGACGCCGAAGACGAAGTCGCCCGTGGCGGGCTCGACCTGGCCACCGCCGAACGAGACGGCGTAGAGGCCGTGGTCGACGCTCCCGATCAGCTCCTCGCGGCTGGCCTCGCCGGGCGCGAAGTAGGTGTTGGTCATGCGCGGGATCGGCAGGTGGCGGAAGGACTCGCGCCGGCCGTTGCCCGTCGACGCGACCCCGTCCTTGCCCGAGCGGAGGAGGTCGTACAGGTAGGAGGTGAGGCGGCCGTCCTCGATGATCGTCGTGCGGCGGGTGGGCGTGCCCTCGTCGTCGATGCCGTCGCTCCCCCACTCGCCCTCGCGGCGGCCGTCGTCGTAGGCGGTGACGAACGGCT
>JBJMLJ010000190.1:0-13145 GCA_045805365.1 Thermoleophilaceae bacterium | reverse complement strand
GATCAAGACCGAGTTCGCCAACGCCGCAGTCGGATCGATGGGCGACCAGGAGACGGACGGCGGGCCGTACGGCGACTTCAACGCGGCGGTGGCGGCCGAGACCGCCGGCGCCTACGAGGGGCCGCTCGCCCGGCTCGGCGCGGGCCCCGAGGCCGTGGCTCGGGTGATCGAGAAGGCGATCGCCCGCCGCCGGCCGCGCACCCGCTACCTGGTCACGCCCTCCGCCCGCCTGGCCCTGAGCCAGCGCAAGCTGCTCACCGATCGGATGTGGGACCGAGTCATGGCCACGCAGTTCCCGCGTCCCCAGTAGGACGGATTCGGCTTGGATCGCCTGACATCCATCGACGCCTCGTTCCTCGCCCAGGAGCGCGAGGGCTCACACATGCACATCGGCGCCATCATGGTCTTCGAGGGCCCGGCGCCGACGCGCGAACAGCTGCACGCGCACGTCTCCTCGCGCCTCCACCTGGTCCCGCGCTACCGCCAGAAGCTCGCCTTCCCCCGCTACGAGATGGGGCGGCCGCTGTGGGTCGACGATCCGAGCTTCAACATCGACTACCACGTCCGCCATACCGCGCTGCCGGCGCCCGGCACGATCGAGCAGCTGCAGCTGCTCGCCGCGCGGATCTTCTCGCAGCGCCTCGACAGGTCGAAGCCGCTCTGGGAGATCTGGCTGGCCGAGGGCCTCGAGGGGGGGCGCTTCGCGCTGATCAACAAGACCCACCACTGCCTGGTGGACGGCGTCTCCGGCGTGGACATCACCGCCGTGCTGTTCGACCTCGAGCGCGAGCCCGCGGAGACGCCGCCGCCCGGCGAGGAGTGGACGCCCGGACCCGAGCCGTCGGACACCGCGATCGTCGCCGAGGGGGTTCGCGACCTCGTCCGGGCGCCGTTCGGACTGGCCGGCGCCGCGGTGGACGCGCTCCAGCGTCCGGGTGCCTCGCTCGACCGGGCCCGCGAGGCCGCCGAGGGTATCGGCGAGGTCGCGTGGGGCATCATCAACAGCCCGCCGCAGACGCCGCTCAACGTGAAGATCGGCCCCCACCGGCGCGTCCGCTGGCTCCAGACGGGCCTGGAGGACCTCAAGTCGATCAAGAACAGCCTCGGCGGCACGGTCAACGACGTCTTCCTGGCGCTCGTCACCGGCGCGCTGCGGCGCTGGCTGCTGGGCCGCGGGCTCAAGACCGAGGGCATGGAGCTGCGCGGCTGCGTGCCGGTCTCGGTCCGAGCGGAGGACGAGCAGGGCCAGCTCGGCAACAAGATCACGATGATGACCTGCCCGCTCCCGGTCTACGCGGACGAGGCCGGCCGCCGCTTCCAGATCGTCTCCGAGGCGATGCGCGGGTTGAAGGACTCGAAGCAGGCGCTCGGGGCCGGCGTCATCGCGGGGCTGCAGGACTTCGCCCCGCCCACGGTCTTCGCCCGGGCGTCGCGACTGCAGTTCTCGAGCCGCCTCTACAACCTGCTCGTCACCAACGTGCCAGGGCCGCAGTTCCCGCTCTATTTCCTGGGCCGCGAGCTGCTCGAGCTGGTGCCCGTGCCGTTCCTGGCGCCGGAGAAGGCGCTCGCGATCGCGATCATGAGCTACAACGGCCGCGTCGACGTCGGCCTGATGGGCGACTACGACGCCCTGCCGGACATCGACGAGTTCGGCGGCTACCTCGAGGACGAGCTCGACGCCCTGATGGAGGCGGCCGGTGTCACGCCGAAGGGAGGGGCGCGCAAGAATGGCGCCGTCCCGGAGGCAGCTAGCTAGCTAGGAGGAGGGGTCGACTTGGCGTACTTCAAGGACGCGGACGAGGTCTACCGATACATCGGCAAGCTGTTCGAGGACCTCGCCGAGGACGAGGAGCTCGCGCCGAAGTTCCGCAAGGCCGACACCATCGTCCAGTACCGGTACCGCGAGCCCGAGTCGACCATCACCGTCAAGCTGATCGACGGCGAGGACGGCCAGGTCGACTGCGGCGAGACCGACCTCGACCCCGAGGTGGTCATGTCGATGGAGGCCGACACCGCCCACAAGTTCTGGCTCGGCAAGGTCAACGTCACCGTTGCGCTCGCCCGCGGACAGATGAAGGCCAAGGGGCCGGTGGCGAAGATCCTCAAGCTCGTCCCGCTGACGAAGCCGATCTTCCCGCGCTACCGGGCGATGCTCGAGCAGGCGGACCGCAAGGACCTGCTCGAAGCAGCGTGACGGAGTGGTCCGGTGCTCGCCCGATCGACGATCGGGCTCCGCTCCTCCCTGAGGCGGCAGAGGCGGATCCCACCGCCCGCCAGATGGCGGGCTTCAAGGACTTCTTCCAGTACGCGTCGACGACTCGCGTGATCGCCGGCCGCGACCTGCTCGACTCCACCGGCTTCGAGTTCCAGAAGGAGGGCGCCCACCGCGTCTTCCTGGTCACGGACAAGGTGATCCGCGACACCGGTTTGGTCGAGCGGGTCGAGGCGGGGGTGGCCGACGGCGGCCTCGAGGTGGCCGGCGTCTTCGACGACGTGCCGCAGGACTCCTCGACCGACGTCGTCGACAGCTGCGCCGCGGCCGCCAAGGAGGCCGGCGCCGACTCGTTCCTCGCCGTCGGCGGCGGCTCGGTGATGGACACCGCGAAGGTCGCGGACATGATCTTCAGCCACGGAGGCACCGCCCGTGAGCAGGAGGGCTTCTTCCTGATGCCGCGCGAGGACGACGGCATGGGACGGCCGCTCGACATGGCTCCGCTGGCCTGCATTCCCACCACGGCAGGGACCGGCTCCGAGGTGTCGATGGGCGCCGTCATCAAGGACCACGAGCAGAAGGTCAAGCTCGAGATCGCGGACTTCCCGCTCTTCCCGCGGCTCGCGATCCTCGACCCCGAGTCGACGCGTACGCTGCCGCCACAGATCGCGGCGGCCACAGGGATGGACGCGATGACGCACGCGATCGAGGGCTACGTCTCGGTCGATTGGAACCCGCACCAGGACGGGCGCTCGCTACAGGCGCTGCGCATGATCCGCGACAACCTCGAGCGGGCGGTGGAGACGCCGGAGAACGAGGACGCGCGCGGGAACATGCTGGTCGCCGCCTCGATCGCGATAACGATCTCCCTCGGCTCGGTCCATGCGATGTCGCACCCGGCCGGCGCCCAGTTCGGTGTGCCGCACGGCGTCGCGAACGCCATCCACCTGCCGCACGTGATCCGCTTCAACGCCGAGGGCGGGGCGGACATCGCCGACCGCTACAGCGACATCGCGGACGTCTTCGACCTCGGAGACGCCGACGCGCTGGCGGATCACGTCGCCGCGATGGTCGAGCGGCTGGGCCTGCCGACCCGGCTCTCCCAGGTCGGCGTACCGGAGGACGGGATACCCGCCCTCGTGGAGGGTGCGGTGGGCGACGGCACCACCCTTCTCAACCCGCGCGAGCTCTCCGAGGAGGACTACGCGGAGCTGTACAGGCGGGCCCTCTAGGCCCTTCCGGTCAAACCAATGGGACCTTGATGCGCTCCTGCTCGAGCTTGAGCTGACGCTCGACCTCAGCCTTGAGGTCGTCTTCCGTCAGCGCCTTGAACTCGCAGGTCAGCATCAGAGGGAGGTCGCAGTGGGGACAGCGCCCCGGTTCGCAAGCCATCCCGAGTCCCACCGTGTAGTTGCACTGTGGGCATGTGACTCGATCCATTCTCGTCTCTAAACCACTACCCCGGACCCTCGCGAAGGATTCATCGTTCTGCCGCCTCGGCCCGGCGCGCCTCGACCATCTCCTTGAGGGTGGCCTTGGCGCTGTAGAGCGGTCGCCAGCCGAGCAGCTTGCGGGCCCGGCCGGTCTTCATCAGGACCGGCTTTCGCAGGGCGTGGATCCAGGAGACCGAGTCGGGGGCCAGCGGGATGCGTGAGACGGTCTCGGCCGCCGCCTCGAGCGCGAGGTTTGGCAGGGGGAGCGAGTACCAGCCGAGCGCGTCCGCGAGGTCGCCGAAGGTCAGCACCCCGCTCCCGGCCAGGTTGTAGGCGCCAGGCTCGCCCTTGCCAGCCACGCCGGCCAGGAAGGCGGACGCCACGTCCTCCTCGTGCACCAGCTGGAAGCGCGTGCCCGGGTCGGGGATGACCGGCTTCAGGACGGGCATCGAGGCGAGCAGCCGGCGGACGGGGTCCGGCATCGCCTCCGAGAGCCGGTAGTAGGGGATCTCCTCGAGCAGGGTCTGGGCCCTCGGGCCGGACACGACGCAGGGCCGGAAGCGATAGGCGACGGTCTTCCGCCGCCGCTCGAGCACCTCGTCGAGCACCTGCTCGACCTCGGCCTTCTGCTGCGAGTAGTGATGCTCCGGGGAGCCCCGCGCAGGCACCTCCTCCGTGAGCCAGTCCGGGTTGTCGTCGTGGAAGCCGTAGGCGGCCACGCTCGACGCGTAGAGGATCCGCTCGACGCCGGCCTTGGCGGCGGCCGCGAAGACGTTGCGCGAGCCGTCGACGTTGAGCTGCCTTGTCGCGTCGCCGGCGCTGAGGATCGCGAAGGCCAGGTGGACGACGACGTCCGCGCCCTTGACCAGGTCGCGGACGCTCTTCTCGTCGGTGACGTCGCCCTGGCGGTACTCGGTCTTCTTCCAGCCGAGGTCGCCCGGCTCGAAGGGGCGGCGGGCCATGCCCACCACCCGCTTGACTCGGCGTGCCCGCTCGAGGCCGTCGACGATGGCGATCCCGAGATCGCCGGTCGGGCCGGTCACGGCAACCGTCAGGCCATCGCTCGGCATGGCGGCTTTCTACCCGATCGCCGCCGGCTCAGCCGTCATACCCCGGCTCGCCGGGCAGCACGATGCGCGCCACGCCGCCCTGGTCGAGCACTCGCGGCTCGACCGGCATGACCCGGCGGGCGCGGGCCGCGTCCAGGGCCGCCTCGACCGACTCGAACCCGGTGAGGTCCTCCAGGTGCTTGATCGTGGGGAAGACGAGCATGAGCTCGTCGCGGGCGTGAGCGTCGAGCGCCTCCTGGGGGCGGATCCAGCGGGCGTCGGTGCACTCGCTGCCGTCGGGCTTCGGCTCCGCCCCGTCGGGCGCGGCCGCGACGAAGAACCAGGTGTCGAACCTGACCTTGACCTGCGCCGGCGTGATCCAGCGCGAGAACGACTCGACGGGCGTCCCGGGTGGCAGCCGGATCGCGGCCTCCTCCTCGAGCTCGCGCGCTGCCGCGGCGTCGGGGGCCTCGGTCTCGCCGTCCACGGCGCCGCCGGGGAAGACCCAGGCACCGCCCATGAAGCGCTGCTCCGGATTGCGCTCGACCAGCAGCACCTCCGGGCCCTCCGGCCGGTCGCGCAGGAGGATCAGCGACGCGGCCGGGCGCGGCTTCGTGGGCTCGTCCGAGCGCACTAGCCGAGCCTACCCTCGCTACGCTTCCCGCGGCGTGAGCGAGACCGCCACAAAACAGCAGTACATCTGCACCTCGTGCGGCTTCATCTACGACCCCGACGAGGGCGATCCCGACGGCGGCATCCCGCCCGGAACCGCGTTCGAGGACATCCCCGACGACTGGTTCTGCCCCGTCTGCGGCGCGCGGAAGAAGGACTTCGAGCTGTACGAGGGCTGAGGCTCAAGCCGCGCGCGGCAGCTCGACGCCGCTCGTGGCCGCGTCGATCGCCTCGGCCGTGATCTCGACCAGCCGGCGCAGGTCGTCCTCGGAGATCGCGAGCGGGGGCATCAGCACGACCACGTCGCCGAGCGGGCGGATGATCGCCCCACGCGCCCGGGCCTCGAGCGTTACGCGGTGGCCCATGCGGAGCTCGAGGGGGAAGCCATCGAGCTGGATCCCGGTCATGAAGCCGCGACGACGGATCTCCGCCACCGCCGGATGCGCGGCCAGCGGCTCGAGCAGCTCGGCGAGCAGCTCGATCTTCGGCGCGAGGCGCTCGAGCGTGCGCTCCTCCTCAAACACGTCGAGCGAGGCGAGCGCCGCCGCGCAGGCCAGCGGGTTGCCCGTGTAGGTGTGGCCGTGGAAGAAGGTCTTGAACTCCTCGAACTCGCCGAGAAAGCCCTTGTAGATCTCCTCCGTCGCCAGGGTGGCGGCCAGCGGCAGGTAGCCGCCGCTGATGCCCTTGGCCAGGCAGAGCAGGTCGGGCGCGACGTCCTCCTGCTCGCAGGCGAACATCGTCCCGGTGCGGCCGAAGCCGGTGGCCACCTCGTCGAGGATGAGCAGGACGTCGTGGCTGTCGCAGAGCTCGCGGACGCCGCGCAGATAGCCATCGGGGTGGACGAGCATCCCGGCGGCGCCCTGCACGAGCGGCTCGACGATCACCGCCGCGATCTCGCCGCGGTGCCCGGCAAGCGCGCGCTCCATCTCGTCGAGATCCCCGGGCTCGACCTTGATCGTGTCGAACAGCAGGGGCCGGTAGAGCGAGTGGAACAGCTCGATGCCCCCGACGGAGACCGAGCCGACCGTGTCGCCGTGGTAGGCGTCGCGCAGGGCCACGAAGCGCGTCCGCTCTGTCTCGCCGCGCTGGTGCCAGTACTGGAACGCCATCTTCAGTGCGATCTCCGCCGCGGTGGAGCCGGAGTCGGAGTAGAAGACCCGCGTCAGCCCCGGCGGCGCGATCTCGACCAGCCGCCGCGCCAGCTCGATCGCCGCCGGATGACAGAGGCCGAGCATGGTCGAATGGGCCACCTGGTCGAGCTGATCCCGCAGCGCCGCGTCGATCCGCGGGTGCCGGTGCCCGTGCACGTTGCACCAGAGCGACGAGACCCCGTCTATGTAGCGATGCCCGCGGGTATCGATGAGGTCGGTGCCTTCGGCGCGGTCGACGATCAACGGCTTTTCCTCGCTCCAGCCCCGCTGCTGGGTGAACGGATGCCAGAGGAATTTCCGGTCGGCCGTCTCGAGGTCCACGCGAGTGCGACACTAGCCTTGGGGCAGGTCGGAAGGAGGGAAGGCGATGAGCTTCCGTAAGTACGAGCTCGGCAGCTACGAGGACATGTGCGCCCGGCACCGCTGGGAGGTGCCCGACCGCTACAACATCGCCGGCGACGTCTGCGACAAGCACGACCGCGACCGGCTTGCCATGGTCTGGGAGGACTGGCAGGGGAACGAGCGCCGCGTCAGCTTCGGCGAGCTCCAGGACCTGTCGAGCAAGTTCGCCCGAGTGCTCGAGGCCCACGGCGTCGAGCGCGGCGAACGCGTGGCGACCCTGCTCCCGTCGCTGCCCGAGACGGCCGCCGTCTTCCTGGGCACCTACAAGCGCGCGGCGATCCTGCTCTCGCTCTCCGTCCTGTACGGCGACGACGGCATCAAGCACCGGCTCAGCGACTCCGGGGCCAAGCTGGTCGTGACCGACTCGGCCAACCGGGACCGCATCCCGGACGGGCTCGTCGAGGAGGTGCTGGTGCTCGACGGCGGGCTCGACGAGGAGCTGGCGAATGCCTCCGCGTCGTACGAGACGGCCGACACCGCGGCCGACGACCCCGCCCAGCTCTACTACTCCTCCGGCACCACCGGCAAGGCCAAGGGCATCCTGCACGCGCACCGCTACCTGCTCGCGCACGAGGAGTTCGAGTTCTGCCACGACGTCCGCGACGGCGAGCTCTTCCACGGCTCCGGCGAGTGGGCCTGGGCCGCGGGGATCTGCCCGCTGCTCGGGCCGTGGCGCTACGGGGCTGTGGCGCTCGTCCAGGCGCGAAAGGGCGGCTACGACCCCGAGGAGCACCTCCGCTTCCTCTCGAAGCACGGCGTCCAGAACATGTTCACGACGCCGACCGCCCTGCGTGCGATGACGGGTGTGGCGGATGCCGGCAAGCGCTATCCGATGGACGAGCTCCGGATCACCTGCTCGGCGGGCGAGCCGCTCAACCCCGAGGTGATCCGCTGGTTCCGCGAGCAGTACGGGATCACCGTGCTCGACTACTACGGGCTCACGGAGAGCTACCCGCTCTGCGGCAACTTCCCGAACCTCGAGGTGCGCGAGGGCTCGATGGGCCGTCCGCTACCCGGCTGGGAGGTCGCGGTGCTCGACGAGGACGAGCGGCCGCTGCCGGCAGGCGAGCGCGGCGAGATCTGCCTCAAGGCTCGCTCGAACCCGCACTACCCGATCGGCTACTGGAACCGGCCCGAGGACACCGAGGAGGTCTTCGGCGGCGACTGGTTCCACACGAAGGACGCCGCCCAGACCGACGAGGACGGCTACTTCTGGTACGCCGGCCGCGCCGACGACGTGATCATCTCCGCCGGCTACCGGATAGGCCCGTTCGAGGTCGAGTCGGCCTGCGTGGAGCACCAGGCGGTGAAGGAGGCCGCGGCCGTCGCCTCGCCCGACCCCAAGCGCGGCGACATCGTCAAGGCCTTCATCGTCCTGGCCGAGGGCCACTCCGGGTCCGACGAGCTGGCGGCGGAGATCAAGGGCTTCGTCCGCGAGCGCCACTCGGCCTACGCCTACCCCCGCGAGATCGAGTTCGTCGCCGACCTGCCGAAGACGCTGACCGGCAAGATCCGCCGGGTGGAGCTACGCGAGGCCGAGCGGGAGCGCAAGGCGTCCGAGACGCCGGCCTAGGCGGCCGCCGCGATCGGTGTGCGCTTTTCGGTCGAATAGCGGCCTTAAAGCGCACACAGCGCGAGCCAGTCCTCGAGTGGGAGCGCCGCGCCGGCTACGGCGAGTGAGCCCGGGTCGGTCGCCGGTAGGCCGCTGACCGAAACGTCACCCAGGCGCTCGATCGTGGCTCGGTTCGAGGCCTCGATCGGCTCGGGGTCCTCCGGCCAGGGCGTCATCACGACGCCGGCCACGGCGAGGCCGCCCGCCCTCACCGCCTCGACCGTCAGCAGGGTGTGGTTGATGGTGCCGAGGCCGGTCCGGGCGGCGATGACCACGGGCAGGCCGAGGTCGATCGCCAGGTCGCGGACGAGATAGCCGGTCGTCAACGGCACGAGGAACCCGCCGACTCCCTCGCACACGAGGAGCTCGGAGCGGCGTGCGACCTCGAGAAGCCGGGCCGGCTCGATCTGCTCGCCGGCCAGCTCCGCCGCGTAGTGCGGGGACACCGGAGGGCCGAAGGTGTAGGGGGCGACCTCCTCGGGCCGCTGGCCCGTGGCACGCGCCAGCAGCTCGTGGTCACGCGGCCAGTCCTCGACATCCTCGTCGAGCCCGGTGACGACGGGCTTGAAGGCGGCGACCGACCGGCCGCGGGCGGCGAGCGCCGCGCAAATCGACGCGGCCACCACGGTCTTGCCGACCTCGGTGCCGGTGCCCGTGACGAAGACGCCGCGCACGCGGCGCGTCTCAGGCCGCGTCGCGGAGGGCGTCGTAGACGCGCGAGTCGCCCGCCCCGGCAGGCACTTCCGCCAGCTCGCGCGCGACGGCCGGCAGCGCGGCCGTGAGGCTGCGGGCGGCCTCCTGGAGCTCGGAGGGAGTGTGGGAGGCCATGACGGCCAGGCGAAGCCGCGAGGTCCCGGGCGGCACGGTGGGCGGCCGGATCGCCTGGGCGAAGATCCCCTCTTCGAGCGCCCGCTCGCTCGCCTTGACCGCGGCGTCCGCGTCGCCGACCAGGAGCGGCACGATCTGCGTGCGCGACCGGGACGGGAGGCCGTGAAGATCGAGCTCGGCGCGCAGCGCGTCGGCGTTGCGCTGGAGCTTGTCGACGCGCCGCGGCTGCTCGCGCAGCAGCTGGAGGGCGGCAGCGGCCGCGGCGACCGCCGGAGGTGGCAGCGCGGTGCTGAAGATCAGCGTCCGCGCCGAGTTCACCAGGTACTTGGACATCTGCTTGTCGCAGACGAGGTAGGCGCCGTACGAGCCGAGCGACTTGCCCAGGGTGCCGACGATCACGTCGACCTCCTCCTCTAGACCGGCCGCCGCGACCGTGCCGCGCCCGCCAGGTCCGAGCGCCCCGATTGCGTGCGCCTCATCGACCATCACGCGGGCGTCGTAGCGCGCGGCGAGGTCGACGATCTCCTCGATCGGCGCGACGTCGCCGTCCATCGAGAAGAGGCCGTCGGTGACGATGAGCGAGCCGCGGCCGGCGGCCTGGCGCAGGCCCCACTCGAGGTGGTCGACGTCCGCGTGGTCGTAGACGAACGTCTCGGCGCGGGCCAGCCGGCAGCCGTCGATGATCGAGGCGTGGTTGAGGGCGTCCGAGAAGACGACGTCGCCCTCGCCGGCCAGGGTCGAGATGACGCCGACGTTGGCCAGGTAGCCGGACCCGAGCAGGAGGCAGGCCTCGGAGCGGTGGAACTCCGCCAGCCGCTCCTCGAGCCGCCGGTGGATCGTCATGTTCCCCGAGATGAGCCGCGAGGCCCCCGCGCCGGCGCCGTAGCGCATCGCGGCCTCTGCCGCGGCCTCGCGAACGCTGGGGTGATCGGCGAGGCCCAGGTAGTTGTTCGAGCAGAGGAGAAGGACCGGCTTGCCGTCGAGCAGCACGCGGGGCCCCTGCGGGCCGGACACGACGCGCAGTCGCCGGTAGAGCCCGCGGCTGCGTATCTCCGCGAGGCGGTCCTCGATCTCGCTCACTGGGCGGCCTCCTCGTCTAGGTCGACGGAACGCTCGGCTTCGAGCTGGAGGGCGGGCAGCTCTTCGGTCGGCTGCTCGTCCGGACCGAGCTCGCGGGCCTCCTCCTGGGAGCTGAAGGGCGGCACGTGTGGCCACCGTAGGCACGGAGTCGGACGGAGCGGGAGCCGGTGAGTAACTCGGCTACTTCTGGGTAGATTCGCCGCATAACGGGACTGCGACTGGTAGGGGGTTCCTTTGCGGTCGGGGCGGCGCTTGCCGCCTCCGTCGCGCTGCCGCTCGCCGCCACGGGAGCGGGCGGGAGCGGCTGCCCACCGGGCCCGTCGACCACAACCACGCCGAACAGCTGCGCGCCGCCCGCGACGACGACGACGCCGACCACCACGGAGCCGACGACGACCACCACGCCGGCCCCGCCGCCGCCCGCCGCGACGGCGCCTGCGCCGAAGCCACCGGTCGCCACGGTCCCGGCGCCGCCTCCCGTCCACAAGAAGTGCCCGGCGGGTCGGAAGCTCGTGACGATCCGCGATCCGAGCGACGGCCGGCTGCACAAGCGCTGCCTGCGGCCGCACAAGCCGCGCCGCCGCCACCGCCACAAGGCGGCGGGTCGCGCCCCCACCGGCAAGCGCCAGCGCCCGAACGCCCTGCGGCCGAAGCTCCACGTCCGCCGGGCCGAGAAGCAGCGGCTCGTGCCGATCACCGCCCTGGCGGGCGCTCCGCTGCCGGACCCGCTGCCGCCGGGCAAGCGGCTCGACCGGGACTTTGCCGTCCGGCTGAAGCGCATCTCGGCCGAGCGGCACGCGGCCTGGCCGCTCGTGCTCGCGATGCTCCGCGAGAAGGGGTCGTCGGGGTCGTCGCCGGCCGGCTCGGCCGAGCTAGGCCGCGTCGCCGGCCTCGCCGCCGCGGATCGCCATCCGGGCGAGCGGCTGAGCGCGCTCGCCGACTACAACTGGGCGGTCGGCCTGGACGGTCTCGTCAACGGGCTGAGCGCCGAGAAGCGCCAGCTCGGCGAGCGGGTTCTGGGCGACGCCAACATCAACATCTATCCCGGCGGCTTCGGGGACGTCCAGCGACAGCGGGTCGACGTCCGCGTCCTCGTGACCATGCTCTACCTGGCCCGCCGCTTCCACACGATCACGGTGAGCTGCCTGATCTCGGGCCACAGCCTGCTGACGAAGTCGGGACACGTCTCCCTGCACGCCTCGGGACGGGCGGTCGACATTGCGGCGGTCGGCGGCGTGCCCGTCCTCGGCCACCAGCAGCGGGGCAGCATCGTCGAGCGCGCTCTGCGCAGCGTCCTGATGCTTCCCGCCGAGCTCCAGCCGAGCGAGCTGATCTCGCTCTTCGCCCTCGGCGGACCCTCGTTCGCCCTGCCGGACCACGCCGACCACATGCATGTGGGGTTCTAGGCGGTGGCCTCAGCCGAGGTAACGGCTCAACGCGGCTGGATCGTGAACGATCGTCTTGCCGCGCTTCATGCTGATCACGCCCTCGTTCTCGAGCCAGTGCATGACCCGGGTGGCCTGCTCGCGGGGGGCGCCGGCCAGGCGGGCGATGTCCACCGGCGAACCGACGACCTCGACGTTCCGGTCGCCCGCGCCCTGGGACTGCCGGGCCTCGACCTGACCGAGCAGCGTCGCCGCGACGCGTCCCGTGACGGTGGCAAGCGCGTGCTCGAACATGCGCTCGTTGGCCGCCCGGAGGCGGTCGGCCAGCCCGACCGCGACGCTCATGGCGGCCTGGGGGTCGCTCTTGAGGATCGACATGACCTCGTCGCCCCGCAGGCAGACGGCCAGGGTCGGCTCGAGCGCCTCGACGGTGGCGGAGCGCCGCTCGCCGTTGAACAGGGCGAGCTCGCCCACCACGCTGCCCGGGCCGAGCCGCGCCAGGGTGATGCGCCGGCCGTCGGGGAAGCGGCGCAGGATCTTGACGGCGCCGCTGTGGAGGACGTAGCA
The DNA here is from genome assembly GCA_045805365.1 of Thermoleophilaceae bacterium. GTDB lineage: Bacteria > Actinomycetota > Thermoleophilia > Solirubrobacterales > Thermoleophilaceae > DASXBA01. The sequence continues at coordinate 754 of JBJMLJ010000190.1, read as the reverse complement.
GTCGTCGCCGCGGTCGCCCTCCTCGAAGACGACCTCCCCGGACTCCCAGTAGACGGTCTCGGCCTTGTCCGCGAGACCGCCCAGCTCGTCGTCGGTCAACGACGCGAACCACTCGTGCCCTGCCAGCAACGCGACAACCGTGTCGGTCTGGAGCCGGTTCAAGCCGGTCGACCCCTGTCCACGACGCCGATCATACCCACGGGCGCGCGCTCTACTCCTCCGGAACTATGCTGCCCGGCCAGGGAGACGCCGTGAGCCGGATTGCGCGCTTCGCCATACGCCGGCCCGTCCTCGTGATCGTGAGTTGGGTGGTCATCACGGTCACGCTGGGCCTTGTCGGGAAGGGAGTCGAGAGCAAGGTGCTCCCGACGCAGCTGCTCGTGCCCGGGACGGAGCCCGCGAAGTGGGACCACATCCGCAAGGGCCACTACGGCGAGGACGCGGTCATCCTCCTCCAGGGCCCCGCACGCGAGATCGACAAGCAGGGGCCGCGGCTCGCGCGCGACCTTGCGCTGCGCCCGAACACGCGCGCGCTGTCGCCGTGGAGCGCCGGTAAGGACTCCCGGCAGCTGCGCCGCTCGCCGACCAGGGCGGCCATCGCGCTCGACCTGGACATCCCCAAGGGCCAGACGCGCAGCACGATCGTCCCGCCGCTGACGCGCTTCGTGAAGGACCGCGTTCACCCGCCGCTCCAGGCGCACATCTCCGGCGAGGCGCCGATCGGGAAGGAGCTCAACGAGGCGACCACCGACGG
>JBJMLJ010000189.1:0-5133 GCA_045805365.1 Thermoleophilaceae bacterium | reverse complement strand
CCGCACGGGTGCGCCCGGCGGCGGGCCGGCCGGGGGCGGAGCGCCCACGGGTGGACGTGCCGCCGGAGGCGGAGCCCCGGTGGGCGGCGGGGCCGCCGGGGGCGGCGGGGCCGCCGCCGGGGGTGGAGGCGGCGGAGGCGTCGGCGTGCCGGTCGCCTTGGTCGCCTGTGAAGGCGGCGGCGGGCTCGCGGAGAAAGCGGTCGCCTGTGGCGCCTCGCCCTCGGGGCTCAGAACCTGAAGAGTGGTCGTCCCGACCTTGATCGTGTCGCCGGCGCTCAAGACCTGGGCGCCTTCGACCTTCTTGCCGTTCACGAACGTGCCGTTCGTGGACCCGAGATCCTCGATCGCCAGCTGATCGCCGGCGCGCCGAGAGATCCGCGCGTGGCTCCGCGAGATCTCCGGATCGTCGCCGAGCTTTCCTTCCTCTTTGTCAGCGGCGCGGCCGATCAGAAACTCGCTGTCGAGCTCGATCTCCTTGCCAGCCGCGTTGCCCGCGACTACGCGCAGTGATTCACCAGCCAATGCTCACACTCCTGTCTTCTAGAACTGGGGGGTCGGGAGGGAAGTCGTTGTATATAGGGTCACCCGCCACCGCCGCCACCGGTCGCCGCGCCGCCAGACGAGCTACCGCCGCCCGACGACCCGCCGCCGCTGGTGCTCGAGCCGCCGCTGGTGGAACTGCCGCCGCTGGTGCTCGAGCCGCCGCTGGTCGACGTGCTGCTGGAGCTCGTGCCGCTCGTGCTGCCGCTCGACGTGCCGCTGGTCGAGCCGCTGGTGGAGCCACCGGTCGAGCTGGTGCTCGTCGAGCCGCCGCTCGTGGAGCCACTCGAGCTGCTGCTGCCGCCGCCGCCACCACTGGAGGACTTCTTCTTCTTGAGCCCCGGGAGGCTGCCGGTGTTGACGCTGGCGACGTCGAGTCCGTTGTTCGAGACGTTGACCTTCTCAACGGTCCCCGACTTGGCGCTCGACTTGGTGTCGCTCCCGGCCGTCGCCTTGCCGATGCCGAAGGCCGCTCCGAAGGCCACCAGCGCGGCGACGGCCGCGATCGCTATGTGCTGCGGCTTGAGGTTCATCGCAGGAGCATCGCAGCCGTGCACTTGCGCGACTTGTGGCCTCCGACCGGGATGCAGCGCTTCTTGACCTTCGCCGCGAGGACGATCCGGCCGCCCCCGTGAGCCGGGTTGTAGCCGGCCTTGATCGTGAACACCTTGCTGACGTAGCCCTTCTTCGTGACCTTCACGGTGATCTTGGTGCGTCGCGTGCGGAACTTGACGAGCTTGATCCGCTTCCGGACGCTGCCGTGCCGCCGCAGCTTGCAGTTCTTCTTCGGCTTGCACTTGATCTTGACCTTGGTGCCCTTGGGGAGCTTGCCCTTGAACTTGAGGGCGATCGTCTCGCCGATGATCTTGTTGCCCTTGATCTTCGGCGAGCTGCTGGCGCTGAGGTCGGGGATCGCCTTGAAGTCCGGGCAGCCGTTGGCGTTCCGGTCGATCTGGCCGCGAGTGCTCTCGCGCGGGCAGGCGTCCTTTGGATCGATGAGGCCGTCACCGTCGGTGTCCGGGCAGCCGGCGAGGCTCTTCGGACCCCTGAGGGTCGGGCAGCGGTCGTCGACGTTGGCGATCCCGTCGCCGTCGCTGTCGGGGCAGCCGCGGAGGCTCGAGGGGCCACGAGCGCTGGGGCAGCGGTCGGAGCTGTCCAGGACACCGTCACCGTCCGTGTCCGGATCCCAGCTGAAGCCGATGTCGTACTCGCCGGTGTTACCGGAGTTCACCGCCGCGACCGCCACCGACACGATCGTGCCCGCGCCGATCCCGAGGTTCCTCAGCGCGATGGTCTGGCTGGGATCTGCGACCAGGCAGAATGCGTTCGCGAAGTCGGGCGTGGCCGTCGATCCGTCGTAGGGCGCGACGAGCAACACCGGCGTGAAGCCAGGCGTGTAGGTGCCGTCGATGTCCATGTCCAGGACGCCGTCGTGGTTCACCTGGAACGCGTACCAGACCGTCGCCTTGAAGGTGACGGTGGTGCTGCTGAAGGTGCACATGTTCGGCTCGGGCGTCGGCGAGCTCTGGATCGTCGCGCCGTTGTTGTTCTCGTCGACCGCGAAGCACTCGTTCGAGAAGCGGCAGGCCGCGTTGCTATTGATGTCCCCCGACAGGTTCGGCGGCGTGGTGTAGTTGTCGCTGCCGGTCGGCCCCGGCGTGCGGAGCAGGCGGCGGACGTGGTGACGAGTGCCGCTGCCGAAGCGGAAGGGGGACTTGGTCAGGGGATTGACCGACGCGGTGCCGACGTGTCCGATCTCGCCGGACGAGCTCCCGCTGTCCCCACTGGAAGCCTGAGCGCCGGCTGCCAAGGCCGCCAGCGCGGCCAGGATCGCGATCACTGCGTAACGCATGCGCACAGGCAGTGCTCCTTTCGAGCGAGTCAGGAAATACAGATGCTTCAAGCCTTTGCGTTCCTCACCCAGGTGGGCTTACGGTCTACACACCAGGGTCGGTGCTAGTTGAGCACGTCTCCGGGAAAACCGCAAGAAGTCCCGGGACGGAGTTCATGGGGAGCAAACAAAGCCGGGTTCGTCAACCCCTCGCGGGGCTCTAAGCTAAGGACGGGAGTGGCTCGTAGTCAAAATTTCGACCAGGCCGCGGAGCTTCAACCGGGCGACGCGGTAGGCCCCTACAAGATCGAGTCCCGCCTCGGCGAGGGCGGGATGGGCCTTGTCTACAAGGCGATGGGTCCGGACGGCCAGCAGGTGGCGCTCAAGCTCGTGCGCGGCAAGCTCGCGAGCGACCGTGTCTTTCGCAAGCGCTTCGACCGTGAGGCCGGCGCGGCGCAGCGCGTGACTCATGCCCATGTGGTTCCGGTGCTCGACACGGGAGAGCACAACGGCATCCCCTGGATGGCGCAGCAGTTCATCGCCGGGGGGACGCTCGGGGACCGGATCGAGCGCGACGGGCCGCTCGACCTGGAGTCCGCCGTGTCGCTCTGCCTCGAGGTGGCCCGGGGGCTGGGCGCGCTCCACTCCGAGCAGCTCGTGCACCGCGATCTCAAGCCGGCCAACATCCTCCTCGACGAGGAGGGCCGGGCCTTCATCACCGACTTCGGACTCGCCAAGGACCGCGACGCCAGCGCGCTGACCGAGCCCGGGCAGGCGGTCGGCTCGATGGACTACATGGCCCCCGAGCAGATCCGCGGGGAGGAGGTCACCGGGGCCACGGACGTGTACGCGCTTGGGTGCGTGCTCTACGAGGCGCTCGTCGGCGACCCGCCGTTCGCGGACAAGGAGGGCATGCAGGTCCTCTGGGCGCACCTCCGCGACGAGCCCCCGGAGCCGGGCTCGAAGCGCACGGACCTGTCGCAGGACGTGAGCTGGGCGGTGATGCGGGCGCTCGAGAAGGACCCCGAGCGCCGTCCGCCGAGTCCCACCGCGTACGCACGGATGGTCCAGGTGGCGGCCGGCGTGCCGCCGTTGAGCCCCGGGGAGGAGTAATGGAAGCCCTGTTCGTGGAGGAGCGCCCTGTCCAGGGTGCCGAGCGCCGGGTCGGTCCCGGCAACACCGTCGGCCGGGCCGAGGCCGACATCGCCCTTGCCGACCCGGACGTCTCGCGCCGCCACGCCCAGTTCCACCAGGTCGACGCCGGGATCGGCGTCGAGGACCTCGGCTCCCGGAACGGCACCTTCGTCAACGACCAGCGGATCTCCGGGATCACGACGCTCAGCGAGGGCGACCGGGTGCGCTTCGGCAACACCGTCTGGCGGATGAGCGCCTAGCTCCCCTGGACGATCCGGTCCGGCAACACGCACGCCGGCGTCCGGAGCGCACCGCGCTCGCCGACGGTCGCCGGGAGCTGACCTACGCGGAGCTCGACGCGGCCGCCTCTGCCACGGCACGGCGGCTCGCCGCGCTCGGGGTCGGGCGCGGCGACCGAGTGGCCACGACGCTGCCCGCCGGGATCGACTTCGCTGTCCTGCTCCACGCCGTGCCGCGACTCGGGGCCGCGCTGGTCCCGCTCAACACCCGCGACGAGCCGCGGCGGCAGCTCGAGCTCGCCGGGGCGGCGCTCCTGGTCGAGGAGCCGCCGGCGGGGGAGGAGCGGGAGGTCGAGCTGAGGACGAGCTTCGATCGGGACGCCGTACAGACCGTCCTCTTCACGTCCGGGACGACCGGCTCCCCGCGGCCGGTGGAGCTCACCCACGCCAATCACCACGCGAGCGCCGCCGCATCGGCGGACCGGCTGGGGGTCCACGCGGACGACCGCTGGCTCTCCCCGCTGCCGCTCTTCCACATGGGTGGGCTCGCGGTCCTGCTCCGCTCGGCGATATACGGGACCGCGGCGCTCGTGCACGAGAGCTTCGACGCCGGCCGCGTGCGCGAGGTCCTCGAGTCCCGCGGGGCGACGCTCGTCTCGCTGGTGCCGACGATGCTGCTCCGCCTGCGCGAGGCCGGCCTGTCGGCGGCCCCGGCGCTGCGGGCCATGCTGCTGGGCGGCGGCCCGGCCCCGTCCGGGCTGGTCGACTGGGCGGCCTCGGTCGGCCTGCCCGCCATGCCCACCTACGGGATGACCGAGACCGCCTCGCAGATAGCCACCGCCGCCCCGGGCGAGCACGGCGGCCGCCCGCTCCCCGGGGTCGAGCTGCGGATCGCCGAGGATGGGGAGATCCTCGTGCGGGGGCCGATGGTGGCGCCGGCGACCCTGGCCGGGGACGGCTGGCTCCACACCGGCGACGCCGGCGGGCTCGACGAGCGGGGCCTGCTCCACGTCGATGGCCGCATCAAGGACCTGATCGTCAGCGGCGGCGAGAACGTCGCCCCCCTCGAGGTCGAGCAGGTGCTGCTGGCCCATCCCGCGGTTGCGGACGCGGCGGTCGTCGGGGTGGCGGACGCCGAGTGGGGGGAGGGCGTGAGGGGCTTCGTGGTGCTCGACGGCGAGGCGACCGAGGACCAGCTCAGGTCCTGGTGCCGCGAGCGGCTCGCGGCGTACAAGGTGCCGAAGCGGATCGAGCCCGTCGACCGGCTGCCCCGCAACCCCGCCGGGAAGCTGCTTCGTGACGAGCTCCTAGGCCCGCACCGGGAGCGCATGTCGCGTTGACCACCGTATAGGTGGTTAAGTCGACAAGCGGGCGCCCACACCGGCGAGT
>JBJMLJ010000188.1:0-1557 GCA_045805365.1 Thermoleophilaceae bacterium | reverse complement strand
GAAGCGGCTGCTGAAGAAGGGCGTGCCGATAAAGACCCCTACCTACACGGTGGACGGCCACTTCGTCTGGGGCGCGACGGCCCGCATCGTGGAGTCCCTGCTCGAGCGCCTGGCCCCAGTCCTAGCTCCTAGCTCCTAGACGTCTTTCTCAATTGGCACCTTGACCAGGTTGCCCCACTCGGTCCAGGACCCGTCGTAGTTCTTGACGTCGTCCTGGCCCAGCAGCTCGTGGAGCACGAACCAGGTGTGCGCCGAGCGCTCGCCGATGCGGCAGTAAGCGATGATCGGGTCGCCGTTGAGCACGCCCTTGCCCTCGTAGAGCTCGCGCAGGTCGTCCGCGGACTTGAAGGTTCCGTCCTCCTGGACGGCCTGCGCCCAGGGCACCGAGGCCGCGCCGGGAATGTGGCCCGAGCGCTGTGCACCCTCCTGCTCGTAGCCGGCCATGGCGATCAGCTCGCCGGAGAACTCCTGCGGAGAGCGCACGTCGACGAGCCGGGTCGAGGCCTCGAGCGCGCCGAGCACCTCGTCGCGCTCCGCGCGGATGGCGGCGTCGCCCTCCTGCGCGCTGAAGCTCTGCGCCTCGAAGCCGGGGGCATCGGTGCTGGTCGACCGGCCCTCCGAGATCCACTTCTCGCGCGGGCCGTTCATCAGACGCACGTTGCCGTGGCCGTAGTACTTGAAGTACCAGTAGGTGTACGCGGCGAACCAGTTGTTGCGGTCGCCGTAGAGCACGACCTGGTGCTCGTTGGAGATCCCGCGGCTACCCATGAGCTCGCCGAACTCCTGAGGTCCGAGGAAGTCGCGCTTGACCTGGTCCTGGAGGTCCTTCTTCCAGTCGAATCCGATGGCGCCCGGGATGTGGGCCTCCGCGTACAGCGCGGGGTTCTCGTCCACCTCGACGATGCGGATCGAGTCGTCGTCGAGATGATCCTCGACCCACTGCGTGTCGACGAGGACGTCCTTTGCGTAGTCGGGCATGCGCGCTCCTTTTCCTAAAAGCCAGCCGGAATTCAGACTTTAGCGGCCCGCAAGTGCCGCGTCAGGTCCAGCCTATCCCGCAGCGGCGGTAGTCTGCGAGGGGATGGAGCACGCTCCACTTCGACCCGTTCCGACCCGGCCGGCCGGCCCGGTCGACCCCGCGGACGCCGTCCGCCACGTGACCGGCCTGCTACCGGGGATCGACGAGCGCGCGAGCACGGCCCTGAGCCTGGTGGCGCTGGCCGGGCGGACGCGCGGCGAGACCGCGGAGACGCTCGGCCTCGACCGGGAGGAAGTCGGCTCGGCCCTGGCGCGCGCCCGCAAGGCCCTGCGCCGCGCCTCGTTCCCGCTGCCCGGCAGCGGCTGGTGCGAGCGGGCGGAGCGGCTCGTCTCCGACCGTCTCGACGACGCGCTCGAGGACCCCGGGCCCGCCCGCCTCGAGGTCCACCTCCGCAACTGCCCCCGCTGCGTCGAGCACGAGCGCCGGCTCGTGCAGGCCACGGACGCGATGGTGGCGGGCTTCGCGCCCACGCCGGCGCCCGCGCCGACGGCCGCGCCGCCGCTCACAGTGGTCAAGCG
>JBJMLJ010000187.1:0-2456 GCA_045805365.1 Thermoleophilaceae bacterium | reverse complement strand
TGCTCGCGCGATCGGCGATCGCGCTCCGCTCCTCCTAGCCGGCGTGCGGGATGGTGACGAGCGCCGCGCTCGCACGCGGGAGGAAGAAGCGATAGCGGCCGTGCCGCTTGTGCAGCCGGCGGACGATCCGCGTGCCCACGAGGTCCCCGTCGGTGGGCCTGCCGTAGGTCTGGCCGGCCCACCTGATGCCGGTCGTCGAGTAGAGGCTCGGCATGCGAAGGAAGGCCACGGTGGCACCGCGGGCGGCGCGCCTCACCTTGATGCTCACGTCTCCCCCGCGTCGGTTGCCCTTGTTGAGGACGACCATCCGCCCGGTGCCATTGTGCTGGAGGGTGGGCCAGATGCTGAGCCGCGCGCCGCGCCGCACCTTCGAGAGGAACACCGGCGCCAGGACGAGGCGGGCCCGGCGGGCGCTGGCCTCCGCGAAGAGGCGGACGCCGTAGAAGAGCGGGCGAACGCCCATCAGGAAGCGTCGCCGGCCGACGAAGCTGATGCCGAACGGTGCGCTCGGCCCCCCGGCGCTGAAGAAGTTGGCGCCTGCCACGCGGTTGAACCAGAGGGAGAAGAGCCAGTCGACCGCCCACATCGCGCTGGCGTTGCTGTCGCCGATCCCCGGCGGCTGCTTGCAGGCGACCGGCGCCGTCTCGGTCATACGCAGATTGAGATGCCAGTGGCGGGCCGTCGCCGCGAGGATCCCGTACTCCCTGGCCCTGGAGCCGATCGCGTCGCGATTGAGCAGGACCCTGATCCACTTGATCCGCGCGCGGCGGTAGGCGCGGCTGCCCGGCGGCGTTTGCCGTTCGATCAGGCAGCCGTCGAGGGCATAGCGATGATAGGTGACCAGCTTCAGCCTGCGCCCGTAGCGCCGCAGCATTCGCCGCAGGCCGCGCTCGAAGCTCAGGTAGCAGCACGCCGTCGGCCCGGCCAGCGGCGGCCTGGGCCGGAGCCGCCTCAGGACCCGCAGGAAGCCGCCGAACTCCGGAAGCCACTGGCGAAAGCCGTAGTGCCGGCCGCGCGTGAAGTGGTCGCGCCCCGAGCTGTCCCTGTAGAGGAAGCGAGCCGGGTAGATGTCTGGCTCGTTGCCGATCTCGAACGCGCGCGCCGCGCCCCTCGGAAGTGCGGCCATCGCGGCCTTCGCCCACTCGGTCGCGTACGCCGGCCGGCGCAGCCCGAGGTTCAGCCCGAGGACGAGCGGCGAGCGCGTCGCCTCGTAGTAGGCCCGCAGCGCGCCGACCATCCAGGGCTGGAGCGAGACGAAGATGCCGCGCGGCTTCGGCAGCCGCTCCGGGTCCCACCAGGAGCCGTCGGAGCTGCCTCCTCCAAGACGGATCCCCGGGGGGCCGCTGCCGAGGCGCGTCAGGCCCTGCATCAGCCGGTAGAAGACGAGGTTCGGCCCGGCGTCCGGCCTGTCGGGCCGTCCCAGGTGCTGGAAGAGGAACTGGTATTCGAAGCCGAAGCCCACGAAGGAACGCGGCAGCCGGCCCGGCCGGAAGCCGCGCTGCAGGCTGCGGCCGTGGATTCGCGTGGAGAACGTCGTCCGCAGCAGCGGCCCGTTCTTGCTGGCGGATGCTCTGGGCTTCGGCAGGTGTGGCGCCGCGGACGCACCCGAAGCTCCCAGCGCCAGGCTGACCGCGAGCACCAGTCCGACGCCGGCCGTCCGTGCCATTGGCCGAGGGTAGCCCCGGGGCCTAAGCGGAGCGCCGATTCACCGGGCGCGCGACCACGTCCATCATGAACGGGGCCACGCGGTACTCCTCGACCACCTCGAAGCTCGCGGTGGCGAGCATCGCTCGCAGAGCCGAAGGGGTGATGCCCCACCAGTAGTTGGCGAACCAGCCCACCGGGCTGTAGTCGAAGGGTGTGCCGAGGCCGACGCGGGTCTCCGGCGCGCCGAGCGCCCTGGCCACCGGCATCCGCGCCGGCTCTGGCAGCTGTGGGTAGAAGACGCACGCCTGGGGCAGGCCGGGCACCTCCGGGGCGATCACCGAGCCCAGCACCAGGTACTCGCGGGTGAGCTGGCGCAGGTGCATGAGCTGTCCGATCGGATCGGGCGTGTGGTAGAGCACCCCGGTGCACCAGACCACGTCGAAGGCGCCGAGCCCCTCCGTCGTCGCGGGGGTGCCAAGCTCGGCGTGCGTGTACTCGATCGCGGACTCGCGTTCCCTCCGCTTCGTCTCGAATTCCTCAGTCGGGTCCATCACGTCCGCGAGCATTACCCGGCTCGCCCCCGCAGCCTCGGCGAGGAAGCCGACCTCGCCGGCGACCGACCACATGCCGCCGAAGTCGAGGAAGGTGCGTCCGGGCGCGAACCTCCGGATGAGGCCACGCCGGCTATCCCAGACGTCCAGTCTCTTGCGCGACCAGCGGCGATAGGCGACCGACAGCCAGGCCCGGATGGCGAGTTCCACGGCAGGCGAGCGTAGCCGAGCCGGTTGCGGTCGGACGCACATGCGGTA
>JBJMLJ010000186.1:0-2368 GCA_045805365.1 Thermoleophilaceae bacterium | reverse complement strand
TGTCGCTGTACCTCTTCGCGCGGCTCCTGCGCGAAGTCGAGACGCGCCTTCTCGTCTGGTGGGCGGTGACCTCGGGGCTCGCGCTGACCGCGCACTACTTCGCGGGCTTCCTGGTCGTGCCCGAGGCGGCCTGGCTCCTCTGGCGAACGCCCGCGCGCCGTGCGGTGGCCATCGCCTCCACCGCGGTCGCCGCGGTGGGCCTCGGGCTGCTGCCGCTTGCGATTCATCAGCAGCGGCTCGACCTGGCCTCGTTCATCCGCAGCGTCGCGCTGCCCTACAGGGTGCTGCGCTCGGCGAAGCAGTTCCTCACGGGCTTCGAGGCGCCGCTCGAGGTGCTCCTGACAGTGGTCGCCGGCGCGATCGTGGGCGCCGGAATCGTCGTCGCGCTGCGCCGTGGCGGAGGGGGTATCTACGCCGCGGCCGCCATGGCGGCCCGGGGCCTCGCGATCCCCGCCTTCCTGGGACTCGTGGGGCTCGACTACGTCGACACCCGCAACGTGATCGTCGCCTGGCTGCCTCTCTTCACCGTCGCCGCCGCCGGCCTCGTGCGCAGCCGCCCGGGCCTCGCCGGGATCGGCGTCGTATGCGCCATCGGGCTGGCGGCGGTGATCGCGGTCGACGTCACACCGCTGTGGCAGAGGGACAACTGGCGCGGCGTGGTGAACGCCCTCGGTTCGCCAGCCGCGAACAGGGCCGTCGTCCTCACGCCGGCTCAGACCGGCGTGGTGCCGTTCGAGCTGTACGACCCCCGCGCGACGAGGATCGGCCCCCGCGGCGCCGACGTCAGCCAGGTCGCGCTGGTCTCGAAGGAGGGACGTCACGAGAACGCGGTCCACCCGTCGCCGCCCCCACGTCCGGCCAGGCCGGCGGTGCCCGGCTTCACCGAGGTGCGGCGCGTCTACGCGAAGAACTTCACGGTCATTCTCTTCGCCCGGTCGCGTCCCCTGCACGTGGTCCCGGGCTTTCTCACCGCCTTCCGCCTGCTCCCGCGCGAGACGCCGGCGCTGCTGCTCCAAGGGCCGGTCAGCGGCGCCGCAGCACGTGGGCGTCGCCCAGCCGGCGGGTGACCTTCTCTGCGTCCAGATGCTCGAGGAGCGCCTGGGCGTACTTGCGCGAGGTGCCGAGCTCGTCGCGCACGCCGGCGATCGTCGCCTGGCCGTCGCGCTCGCAGATGGCGACGATCCGCTCAGTTAGCTGTGCGAGCGGCTCGCGCGCGTAGTGCTGGCTGCGGCCCACGCGCACGGCGCGGCCCGCCCGCTCGAGGGCCCGGAAGCGCTCGCTCGCCGCGGATGCATCGAGCCCGACCGCCGCCGCCAGCTCGGTGTCGGTCCGCGGCGCCGGACCGTCGGCGCGTAGCTCGGCCTCGAGCCGCAGGGCGGCTTCGTCCAGTGTCGGAGGGGCGGAGGAGGCCGGGGCCGGGGGTGGGCTCGGCGCTTTGGTCTCCCGGGGCCGCTCGCCGCGCTCGAGCGCCCGCAGCCGCTCGACGACCGCCTCGGAGGCGCCGTGCTTGCGCGGATGGGCGTCGATCACGACCCCGCCGCCGACCGTGTCGGGCGGGGCGAGCTGGCGGAGGACGAGCCTGTCGCCCGGAGCGGGCACGAGCGGCGACTCGAGCCGCAGCTGCGCGTAGCCGCCCCCCAGGGGCACGACCCGCGCCGGCGCCTCGCGGGTGCCGTGATGCACGTGCAGCCGAGTGCTCCGCCCGAGCGGCCTCGCCCCGGGCTCGAGGCTCATCGTCGCGTCCACGAGCCACGCCGGCGCGAGCCCGCTCCCCGGCGAGGCGACCACGTCGCCGCGGCCCAGCTCCCGCCAGCCGACGCCGGCGAGGTTGAGCGCCACGCGCTGCCCCGCCTCGGCCCGCTCGACGGGCCGGTCGTGCACCTGGACGCTGCGGACCCGGGCCTCGTGCCCGGCGGGAAGAACGCGGACGACATCGCCGGCCGAGAGCGCGCCCGACCAGAGCGTGCCGGTCACCACCGTCCCGATGCCGCGCAGGGTGAACGAGCGGTCGACGTGCAAGCGCGGCGGCCCACCGTCGCCGCCGCGGCCAGGCAGCCCGGCGGTGACGCGCTCGATCCCCGCCAGCAGCTCGTCGAGGCCGGTTCCCTCGAGCGCCGACACGGCGATCGACTCGGCCTCCGGCACGAGCTCCGCTGCCTCCGCGGAGGCAGCGGTCGGATCGGCGGCGTCGGCCTTGGTGATCGCCACGACCCCGCGCTCGACGCCGAGCTGGCGCAGCACGGCCAGGTGCTCCCTGGTCTGGGGCATGACGCCGTCGTCGGCGGCCACGCAGAGCAGGAACATGTCGATCCCCGAGGCGCCCGCCACCATCGTCCGGACGAAGCGCTCGTGGCCGGGCACGTCGACA
>JBJMLJ010000185.1:0-4349 GCA_045805365.1 Thermoleophilaceae bacterium | reverse complement strand
TAGACCTCGCCCTCGCCGGCCCCGAGCGGGAGCGTCCCGGTCACGCGGTAGCCGGGGATTACCGCCCCTGGCTCGGCGCTTGGCATATCCACGGCCATCAGTGGTTGCTGAAGAAGGGGGTGCCGGTGCTCGGCTTCGGCGCCGGCGCGGGCTTCGGGGCGGGGGCGGGGGCCGGCGCGGGTGCCGGCGCCGGCGCGGGGGCGGGAGCGGCCCGGCGCGGAGACGGGGCGGCCGCGACCGCGGTCACTTGCGGCGCGGCGTGATGCTTCTTCTGCTTCTTCATCTTCGGGAGGGCGGCCGCCGCTCCGGGGGCGGCGACGCTCGTGCTGGCAGACGTCGCGCTGAGGGACCGTGGGGCGGGCGCGGGCTGGTTGCCGGTGTCCTGGCTCGCGCGCGCGACCGCGAGCGCTCCGAGGAACGCCGAGAGGCAGAGCAGCACCACTATGCCGAGCCGGGGGCGCGCCATCACGGGCAGCGCCTCGGCTTGAGCTTGACGGGATCGAGGCAGCGGTCCTTCCGGGCCGGGCGCTTGTCGGCCCGGATGCGGATGCGCGTGTACTTGCCGATCCGGTTCTTCTTCCAGACGTACACGGCGATCACGGCGCCGGCCCGGAAGCGGCGGCGGAAGCTGCGGAAGACGACGGCCCGCTTGCGGCCGACGTGCTTGCGGCTCGTCCGCCGCGGGCAGCCGTGGCCCTTGCAGCGGATCATCACCTTCGAGCCCTTGGGTGCGTGAACCCCGAGCAGCGTCAGACGGACGCCCCTGGCGGTGAAGAAGCCGCCGATCGCGACCGTGGGGAAGGGCCTGAGCAGCTTCAGCTTGGACTTCTTCTTGCCCCCGGCGGGCGGCGGCGCCGGCGGGGCGACTACGTCGACCGTCCGGAACACCGTGCTGGTGCCGTCGATCGAGGTCACCTTCAGCGAGGCGGTGTAGCTGCCCGCCTTCGCGTACGTGAAGTGGACGACGCTCGTGTGGCCGTCGTCGAAGACGCCGTCGCCGTCGAGGTCCCAGGCGTAGGCCAGCGGGTCGCCGTCGGGATCCCTCGACGTCGAGGTAAAGGTCACGTCCTGGCCCGACTGCGGCGAATCCGGCGTGAAGACGAAGCTCGCGGTGGGCGGGGCGTGCACCGTGACCGTCTGGAAGGCGACGGAGCTGCGGTCGCCGTCGGTGTCCTCGACCCGGAGCGCGATCGTCTTGACTCCGTGGCTGGCGTACTTGGTCGTAGTGATCGGCGAGCTCGTGATCCGATCGACGTGACCGTCGTTGTCGAAGTCCCAGCGGAACCTGAGCGCCTGGCCGTCGGGGTCGGGCGGGCTCGCGGAGGCGTCGAGGGTCACCGTGTGGTTGACGAGCACGGGGCTCGGGCCGGCGGTGAAGGCCGGCGTGGGAGGCGGATGCCCCTTGACCCGCCCCGTCTCCACGTCCTTCGTGACCGGATTTGCGCCGAGCGCGTCGCTCGCGTGGGCCTGGAACTTGAGGTACTTGCCGATGTCCGCGTCATCCGGCGTGTAGTCGAGCGAGGTGTCGCTCCCGGTGGTCGCCACGGCCGAGCCGCAGCTGGTGCCGCCGGGGTCGTCGCAGACGTACCAGCTCAGCGAGAACGACCCGAGCGTCGTGGCGCAGGTCGAGTGGCCCGTGACCGTCTGGCCCGTCCGGGCGGTCCCCGTGATCGTGGGGTCGCTGCAGCTAGCGGCCTTGGCGACCGGAGCGTGCACTGCGCCGAGCGAGAGCGCCAGGACGGTCGCCACGAGGGCCAGCGGGATTGCCCGCAGTAACCGGGTGGACGTCACTAGCTGCATCTTCTTGGTCGCGTGGATCCGGGGTTCAGGCAGCGATCCATGCGAGAGGGAATGCGCCCCCGCCTGATCCGAATACGTGTGTACTTACCCACCCGCCCGCGCTTGACGACACGAAGCTCGATCACGGTCCCGGAGCCGAAGTTGCGCTCGAGCGAGCGGATCCTGAGGCGGCGGTGCCGCATCCGGTAGGTCTTCCTCCGGTAGGGGCAGCCGCGGCCGCGGCAGCGGACCTGGACGGTGACGTTGCGCGGCCCCCTGACCACCACTTCGCGGAAGAGCGCCCCCCGCGAGGAGAGGTTGCCGAGCACGATGATCTTGGGGAACGGGCGCAGCCGCTGCGGCTTCCGCTTCTTAAGGGGCGCCGGCGAGGGCAGGGCGAGCACGAGCGGCGAGACCTCGGAGTCGGCGGAACGCGATCCGTACGGATGCCTCGCGGTGACGCGGAGGACGATCCGGTGGCCGACGTCGTCGTGGCCGAGCACGTACGTTCCCGCCGTCGCGCCGGCGATCGGCTCGCAGGAAGCGCCGGCCGAATCGCAGCGCAGCCACTGGGAGGCGTAGCCCGTGGGCTTCGGATCGCTCCAGGTCCCGAACGAGGTCCGCGTCAGGGTGGAGCCCTCCTGGGCCGGACCACTGAACTCGGGGATCGCATGGTTGTCGGGCGGGTCGGAGGCGACAGGCGCGGTGGGATCGGAGCTGGCGGGAGCGGACGGGCCGCTCAGATTCGTCGCCGTGACCACGAACTCGAGCCGCTTGCCGATGTCGGCCGCGCCCGCGGTATACGAGTCGTGGCCGGTGTCGACGGTGACACAGTTGGGGCCCTCCACGCGGCACCAGCGGTACGAGTACGTCACCGGGGTGAGGCTGTCCCAGGCGCCGGGATTGCCCTGGAGGAGGTGTCCAGCCTGTGCGGTTCCGCTGATCGTGGGTCGCGAGCTGTTCGTCGGCTCCCCCGCCGCCAGCGCGGCGGGCGCCAGCCACAGGCATGCGACTAGCGCCGTCGCCCCGGCGACGGTGAAGCGAGCCCGAGTTCGCGCGTTTCTTACCGGGATGGCCCCTGCCTCCTTGCCCAGATCAGCCTCGATTGAGGGTAGAGGGCGCGCCGTGGCTGCACAACCGACAACCGGCGTAAGGTCCGGCCGCCATGACCGACCTCCCATTCAGCGGCCGCAGGCTGCATTTCGTGGGCATCGGTGGGGCCGGAATGAGCGGCCTGGCCCTGGTCGCGCGGGCGCTCGGGGCGGAGGTGAGCGGCTCCGACCAGACCGATTCGCCCTACTGCGAGCGCCTGCGCCAGGCGGGCATCGAGCCCGTGATCGGGCACGACGCCGCCAACGTGCCGGACGGCGCCGAGGTCGTGGTCTCGACGGCGATTCCCGAGGACAACCCCGAGCTGAGGGCCGCCGGCCGGTTCCTCCACAGGGGGGACCTCCTGGGCGAGGTCTCGCGGCTCAAGCGGGCGATCGCTATCTCGGGCACCCACGGCAAGACGACGACGGCGTCGATGGCCGCCCACGTACTGCTCGAGTGCGGGCGTGAGCCGGGCTTCCTGATCGGCGGCGAGCTGCGCTCCGCGGGCACGAACGCCGGCTGGGGGACGGGGGACTGGGTGGTCGTCGAGGCCGACGAGTCGGACCGCTCCTTCCTCAAGCTCGCCCGTGACGTCGCCGTCGTGACCAATATCGAGCTCGACCACCACGCGACCTACCGCTCGCTCGGAGAGCTGGAGGAGGCCTTCGACGAGTTCGCCGCGCCCGCCGAGGTGCGGGTGCTCGGCCCCGACGTGCAGCTGCCCGCCGCCGGCGATGCGATCCACTTCGGGCTCGAGGACGCTCAGGACCTCGAGCTGCTGCCGCTCGGGTCGCGCTTCTCGGTGGACGGGACCCGGGTCGAGCTGGAGGTCCCGGGCGCGCACAACGTCCTCAACGCGCTCGCGGCCCTCGCCGCCTGCCGGGCGGCGGGCGTCGAGCCGGCGGAGGCGGCTCCGGCGCTGCGCAGCTTCGGCGGGGCGGGGCGGCGCTTCGAGGACCACGGCACCACTCCGTCGGGAGCGCGGGTGTTCGACGACTACGCCCACCATCCGACCGAGGTCGCCGCCACCCTGGATGCGGCCCGAAATCTCGCGCCCGAACGCCTCGTGGCCTGCTTTCAGCCACACCTCTACTCCCGCACGGCCAAGCTGGCCCGCGACTTCGGCAGGGCGCTCGCCAAGGCCGACCTGCCGGTCGTGGTCGACGTCTACCCCGCGCGCGAGAAGGCCGAGGACTTCCCGGGCGTCTCGGGCCTGCTGGTCGCGCGGGCGGCGGCAGACGCCGCGGGAGGACGCCCCGTCTGGTGGCTGCCGAGGCTCGACGAGGCCGAAGGGCGGCTACGAGAAGAGCTGCGCGAGGGCGACGTCCTCGTGACCCTGGGGGCAGGCAACGTCGACGAGCTGGCTCGGAGGCTGACCGGATGACCGCGCCCGCCGGAGTCGAGCGCGACTTCCCGCTCGCCCGCCTGACGACTATCCGCACCGGCGGTCCGGCGGACTGGTTCGCTCGGCCGGGCTC
>JBJMLJ010000184.1:0-7089 GCA_045805365.1 Thermoleophilaceae bacterium | reverse complement strand
TTTCCGAGGAGCAGGTGGAGCGAGTCGGCCGGACCTTCATGGAGCTGGACCGGCGGATGGCCGAGCTGCGTGAGGAGTTCGGCCTCGACGAGGAGGACCTGAACCTCAACCTCGGCCCGCTCGGCAACCTCCTCTGACACGGTCGTATCCTCTTCAGCCAGAGCTTCGCAACCCTAGGAGGACCGCAATGGCGCGACTCGTTCGGATGGACGGCAGCGGACACACCACGCTCGCCGAGTGGACGGCGGAGGACGACGCCGCCTTCCAGGAGGCGGTGGAGGAGTTCGGCGGTCAGCTCGAGCTCGGCTACATCGCCACAGTGCCCGACGGGCCGGGCAAGGCGACGCACGTGCGCGAGCTGCCCCGCGAGGTGGACCTGGTCGTGATGCGCCGCCCCATCGCCGGCGGATAGCCACAGGCGGCATGAGCGCGGAACCGCACACCGCGGCGCTGCCCGAGCTCGCTTCGGTCCCTTGGCGGACGAGGACGGATGAGCGCTGGCTGCGCCGTTACGGCCGGATCTGGACGGTCTGGACCGTCGTCTACACGGTCCCCTTCCTTGTGGCCGGCGGCGTGCTGATCGCGCTTCAGCCGCTGGCGGCGCCGGTCGCGCTCGCGGCCGTCGCCCACGCCTGGATCATCCCCGAGCTCTACGCCTATCGCGGCGCCAGCGTGGTGCGGCCAAAGGGTCCGCGCAACGAGGCCGCGGAGCCGACCGCCCAGGGCTTCCTCGGCGACCTGCTCGGGCATCGCGAGCGCGAGCTCCAGCGTCAGACCGGCCTCGCACTCGAGCCCGGCCGGCTCGGAACCTGGCTGGTCGGCGAGGGGGGCGCACTGCTCGTGAGGGGCCGTTGCGTCCACTGCTACTGCGTTCGGACCACCGATCCCGAGCTCCCACCCTCCGACCGCGTCGCCCACCTGCTGCTTGCGCTTCGCCAGGACGAGGAGGGGTTCGCGACGGTGGCCAACCACGCCTTTGCGGGCGCCGCCTGGCGGGTTCGCCGCCGGCTTCCGCGGGGGATGCGAGCAGCGCTCGACGCAGCCCGCTAGCCTCGCCGGCAGTGGCTTGGACCGTCGTCATCGCGGGCGGCGGGTTCGGAGGCCTGTACGCGGCTCGACGGCTCGAGCGGAGGCTGCCGCGGCACAGCGCACGGATCCTGCTCGTCGCCGACGCCAACTACATGCTCTACACGCCGCTGCTGCCGGGGGCGGCCGCGGGGTCGCTGGAACCGCGCCACGTGGTCGTGCCGCTGCGCGAGGAGCTCGACTGGACCGACGTCCGACTGGGACGGGTGACCGGCGCCGACCCCGCGCTCGCCGAGCTGAGGATCGAGACGGCCGACGGCCGCGACGAGGCGATCCGCTACGACCAGCTGGTCCTGGCGCTCGGCTCGGTGTCCCGCGTGCTGCCGGTGCCGGGGCTGGCCGAGCACGCGGTCGGCTTCAAGGGCCTGGCGGAGGCGATCGCCCTGCGGAACCGCGCGCTGTGGAACCTGGAGGTAGCAGAGTCGATACCGGATCCCGACGAGCGGCGCGAGTGGCTCACCTTCGTCTTCGTGGGCGCCGGCTACGCCGGGGTGGAGGGGTTCGCCGAGCTCCAGGACTTCGTGGCGAGCGTGATCGACCGCTACCCGCGCTGCCGGCTCGAGGGCACGCGCTGGATCCTCGTCGAGGCGGAGGACCGGATCATGCAGGAGATCCCGCCGAGCCTCGCCGAGTTCGCTACCCGGGAGCTGCGCGGCCGCGGGATGGAGATCCGCACGGTCACCCGGCTCGACGCGGTGGACGAGCACACGGCCACTCTCTCGACCGGCGAGCGCATCCCCACCCGGACCGTGGTCTGGACCACCGGCGTGAAGCCGCCCGCCATCGTCAAGGAGATGGGCCTGCCGCTCAACCGGACCGGCCGCATCGAGACCGATGCCACCATGCGGGTCAAGGGCCGCGAGAACGTCTGGGCGATCGGCGACGCGGCCGCCGTCCCCGATCCCGCCAAGGGCGGCAAGCAGCCCAGCCCACCGACCGCCCAGCACGCGATCCGCCAGGGCCGCGTCGTGGCCGACAACCTCGCGGCCACCCTGGCCGGCAAGCCGCTGCGGCGCTTCCGCTACCGCACCCTCGGGGTGTTCGTCGACATGGGCCAGCACAAGGCCGTCGCGACCATGCTCGGCATCCGCCTGCGTGGCTTCCCGGCGTGGTTCGCCGCCCGCACGTACCACCTGGCGATGATGCCGGGCATGGGGAGGCGCCTGCGCCTGATGGCCGACTGGACGGTGGGGCTCCTCTTCGGCCGCGCGACCGCGGAGCTCGGCCAGCTCGGCCACCCGCCCTCGCTCGGGATCTACTTCGAGCCCGGACGGTCGCGGGAAGAGGCCACCGACAAGTGACCGCGACGATCAGCTTCCGCGACGGTCGCTCCAGCGACCTCCGGGCCGCCTTCGGCCTCTACGAGCGCTCGATGGCCGGGACCGCCCGGCGTGTGGGCGCCGCCAGCGCCGGCGACCCCGACGAGGCGGAGATCGAGGCCAACTGGAAGCTCGAGCGGCCCCTCGTCGAGTTCATGGCGGCGCAGGAGGACGGCAGCTTCTGCATGGCTGAGGATGACGGCGAGCTGGCCGGCTTCGCTCGTGTCGTTCGCTTCGGGCGCATCGAGCAGCTCACCGAGATCTGCGTGGCCGAGGACTGGCGCGGCCGGGGAATCGGTCGCGCGCTGCTGGAGCGCTGCTGGCCGGAGCCGCCGACGAAGGAGGTCGGCCGCATCGTCGTGGCCGCCGGCTCGGGGCTCGATCTGAGCCTCCTGCTCGAGTTCGGCGTCATGCCGGCGACGGGCCACTGGCACCTCTCCCAGCCGGCCGAGCGCTACCTCGAGCACCGCTCCCAGCAGGTGCTCGACACGGCCGAGGCGGCCGTCCACGTGCTGAGCCCCGATCGGGCGGTGCCCGAGTGGCAGCGCCTGGAACCGGAGGCGATCGCCCACGAGCGGCCCCTCCTGCACGAGTTCTTCGGCCGGCAGCGGGTCTGCCTCGCGAGCCTGGACGAGGACGGCCAGGCCAACGCGTTGTGCTGGGTCGGGACCTCCGGCTACATCGGACCCGGAGTGGCGTCGGAGGCCGGCGACCTGGTGCCGGTGGTGCTGGCCGCGCTCGATCGGGTGGCCAAGGCGGAGGAGCCCGAGGCCCTGCACGTCTTCTGCACGACCGACAGCTGGTGGCTGCTGCGCCGCCTCCGCTCGCTCGGCTTCAGGGTCGACTGGCCGGGCTGGATCCTCTGCTCCGAGCCGCTCCCGGGACTCGACCGCTACGTCCCGACACGACCGGCCTACGTGCTCTAGGCCTGCCACACTTCAGTACATGAGTGAGCTCGCAACGCAGGCCGGCCGGAAGGTCCTCGCAGTGGGGGTCCTGGTGGTCGTCGCCTACGTGCTCTTCAAGTTGGTGCTCGGATTCGTCATGGCCGTCGCCTGGATCGCGATCGTGGTGGTTGCGATAGCGGCAGTCATCTGGGCACTGCGCGTCCTCTAGCCCGATCCGGTGGAGTACGTCGCTCTGGCGATCTGCTTCGGCCTGTCGGCCGGGGTGATCGGCAAGATCAAGGGCAGCTCGTTCCTGGTCTGGTTCATGGTCGGGCTGGTGCTGCCGATCATCGGCACGATCGCGGCGATCCTGTGGCGCTGGGAGGGCCGCGAGCCGCGCCGGCGCTGCCCCGAGTGCGGCAACGTGGTCATGCTCTACGACCAGGTCTGCATGCGCTGCGGCCGCGACCTGGACTTCCCTGAGCCCGCCGGCGAAGCGGGCTAGGGCCGTTACACTCGATCGCCACATGCGAGCCGTCGACGCGATCATGGAGTGCCTGAAGGCGGAGGGAGTCGAGAACGTCTTCGGCATCCCCGGCGGGGCCAACCTGCCGACCTACGACGCCCTGTACGACGCCGGCGTGCGGCACGTCCAGTGCCGCCACGAGCAGGGCGCCGGGCACGCCGCCGAGGGCTACGCCAAGGCGTCGGGCAAGGTGGGGGTGGCGCTGGCCACCTCGGGCCCGGGGGCGACCAACCTGGTCACCGCGATCGCCGACGCGATCATGGACTCGGTTCCGACCGTCTTCCTGACCGGTCAGGTGCGGACGGAGCTGATCGGCACCGACGGCTTCCAGGAGGCCGACGTGACCGGCATCACGATGCCGGTCGTCAAGCACTCGATCCTGATCCAGGACGCGCGTGAGATCCCCGAGGCGATCCACGAGGCCTTCCACATCGCGCGTACGGGCCGGCCCGGGCCGGTGCTTGTCGACGTCCCGCAGGATCTCTCGCGCGCGGACATCCCCTACGAGCCGGTCGACCTGGCCAAGATCTCGCTGCCCGGGTATCAGCCCACGACCGAGGGCAACACCAAGCAGATCCGACTGGCGGCCAAGGCGCTCGCCAACGCCCGCCGGCCCGTGATCTACGGCGGCGGCGGGATCGTCAACGCGAACGCGGCCAAGGAGTTCACGGAGCTCTGCCTCGCCGACAAGTTCCCGGTCACCCTCACAGTCATGGGGCTCGGCGCCTTCGCCGCGCCGCACGACCAGTGGCTCGGGATGCTCGGCATGCACGGCACGCGCTCGGCCAACTACGCGATGGACGAAGCCGACCTGATCGTGGCGATCGGCGCCCGCTTCGACGACCGGATCACCGGCAAGCTGTCCGAGTTCGCCCCCCGGGCCAAGTTCATCCATATCGACGTCGACCCGGCGGAGATCTCGAAGAACGTCCCGGCCCACATCCCGATCGTGGGCGACGCGAAGAACATCCTGCCCAAGCTGACGGCCGAGTACCGCGCGCTCGACACCGACGCCGGCCGCCTCGACGGCTGGTGGGAGCGGATCCGCGGCTGGCAGGAGAAGCACCCGCTCGGCTACGAGGACAGCGTGGACTCGGAGATCAAGCCGCAGTACATGATCGAGGCCATGCAGGAGGCCACGGGCGGCGAGGCGATCATCACGTCCGACGTCGGCCAGCACCAGATGTGGTGCGCGCAGTACTTCGACTTCAAGCGCCCGCGGCAATGGATCAACTCCGGCGGGCTCGGCACGATGGGCTTCGGCCTGCCCTCGGCGATGGGCGCCAAGGTGGCCTGCCCGGACCAGGACGTGGTCTGCCTCGCCGGCGACGGCTCGCTGATCATGAACGTCCAGGAGCTGGCCACCTGCGTGACCGAGGACATCCCGGTCAAGGTCTTCATCATGAACAACGGCTACCTGGGCATGGTCCGGCAGTGGCAGGAGCTCTTCTGGGACCGCCGCTACAGCTCGGTGGAGATGGGCGCGAGCCCCGACTGGGTCAAGCTGGCCGACGCCTTCGGCGCCCTCGGGATGCGCGTCACGGACAAGGGCGAGCTGGTCGACACGATGAAGACGGCGCTCGCGGAGGACGGCCCCGTGGTGGTGGACGTCCAGGTGACGAAGGAGGAGAACTGCTACCCGATGATCCCGGCGGGCCAGGCCGCCCGGGACATGGTGGGCTGATGGGCGAGCCCGGCACCAAGGAGGTCCTGAACCTCGAGGACCTCGAGGCCTCCGGCGGCATGATGACCGGGCGGCGGCACATCCTGTCGCTGCTCGTCGAGAACAAGCCCGGCGTCTTGGCGCGAATTGCGGGGCTTTTCGCACGGCGCGGGTTCAATATCGAGTCGCTGGCCGTGGGTCCGACCGACGACCTTCACATATCCAGGATCACCCTCACCGTCGACGGCGCGGCTCAGCCGATCGACCAGGTCACCAAGCAGCTGCACAAGCTGGTCAACGTGATCAAGATCCGCGACCTCGAGCCGGCCGAGTGCGTGGCCCGCGAGCTGGCGCTGTTCAAGGTCTCGTGCGCGGAAGGCGAGACGCGGGCCCAGGTCATGCAGTTCGCCGACATCTTCCGCGGCAAGGTCGTGGACGTCTCCAAGCGCTCAGCGACGATCGAGATCACCGGCACGGACGACAAGATCGAGGCCTTCGAGGAGATGGTCCGCCCGTTCGGCCTGATCGAGATGGTCAGGACGGGCGAGATCGCCGTGTCCCGCGGTCGCGGGACGACCTAGCGGCGCCGTAGTGGGCGCGACCCGGCAGACCGCGTCGCGCGAGCCGTTCGCGCTCGACGCGGACTCGCTGGCGGTGCTCGCCCGCAACGAGGAGAAGGCCCTGTCGCTCGCGCGCCGGAGCGGCCGGACGGCATACGCGTCGGTCACGGCGGCCGTCGACCCCGAGCTGGACTTTTCGGCCGTGGTGTTGGCGGCGAGGGGGCCGGGCGAGCCCTTCTTCTGCCTCGAGCAGCCCGACCGGGACGGGTTCGCGCTGGCGGCTCTCGGCAGCGCCGCCACGCTGAAGGCGACCGGCGGCGGGCGCCTCACGGAACTGGCCGAGGCCAGTCGAGAGCTCGCTTCGCGGACGGTGTCCGACGCCCGACCCGACCGGCAGGCACCGCCGGCAACCGGCCCCGTCCTGGTGGGCGGCTTCTCGTTCGCGCCGGACGGCGGCGCGACTCCGGAGTGGCGCTCCCTGGCGCCCGGGCAGCTGGTCCTTCCGACGCTGTCCTTCGCCCGCGGCCGCGGGGAGGCGCGGATGACCGTCTGCGTGCCGGTGGCGCCCGACGACGCGCCGGGCGAGGCGGTCGAGAACGTACGGGTTCGCGTCGCCGACCTGCGGCCGGCGCACATGCCGCTCCTCGATCCCGAGCCGGTCGAACGGGCCAGGGTCGTGGGCGCCGCGCCGCCGGCTCACTTCGAGTCGGCCGTCGCGCGCGCGGTGGAGCGGATCCGAGCGGGGGAGCTGGACAAGGTCGTCCTCGCGCGCGAGGTACGCGTGCATGCGGCACGCCGACTCGAGCCCGCGCCGGTCTTCGATGCGCTCCGCGCCGTCTTCCCCGCCTGTTACTGCTGGTGCGCGGGTGTGGGCGAGCTGGCGTTCCTCGGTGCGAGCCCCGAGCTGCTCGTGCGGCGGGAGGGAGCGCGCGCCCAGACCGTGGCGCTGGCGGGCACTACCCGGCGGAGCGCCGACCCGGCGGTGGACGACCACCTCGGCGAGCAGCTCAAGCGCAGCCGGAAGGACCGCGAGGAGCAGGCGATCGTC
>JBJMLJ010000183.1:0-2574 GCA_045805365.1 Thermoleophilaceae bacterium | reverse complement strand
CCGGGCTACGAGGACGAGGTCCACTACCTGCGCGTCCACATCGCCCACATCAGGGCGAAGATCGAGGCCGACCCCGCGCGCCCGCGCTACGTGGTGACCGAGCCCGGCGTGGGCTACCGGCTGAACGAGCCGTCTTAGCGCAATCTCTACGCCGCGCCCGCCCCTCTTAGCGCGGGCTTGACGGGGCCGCTCGTACCGTCGATGCATGGCCCGAGTAGTGGAGCGCGGCCTGCGCCGGACGGTCGGCGTGCCCGGGCTCTTCGCGACCGCGTACGGCAACGTCGGCTCCTCGATCTACTACGCGCTCGGGCTCGTGGCGGCGCACGCGCTCGGCCTCACACCGGTCGTCTTCATCCTCGCCGGCGGGCTCTTCGCGCTCACCGCCAAGACCTACGCCGAGGGCGCCGCGATGTTCCCCGAGGCGGGCGGCTCCTCCTCGTTCGCGCGGCACGCCTTCAACGAGGTGGCGTCCTTCTTCGCCGGCTGGGCGCTGACTCTCGACTACATCATCACGATCGCCATCAGCGCGTTCTTCGTGCCCCACTACCTGGGCGCCTTCTTCCCCCCGCTCCGCCACAACCCGGGCGACATCATCGGCGGCGCCGTGGTCATCGCGGTCCTCGCGGCCCTGAACATCCGCGGGCTGCGCGAGTCGGCCAACCTCAACATCTTCCTGGCGGTCACCGACCTGCTGACACAGATCGCCCTGATCGTGCTGGGCGCGGCGCTCATCTTCCACCCGGGCACGCTGATCGACCAGGTGCACCTCGGCATCGTCCCGAGCTGGACGCAGGTGATCTTCGCCCTGTCGATCTCGATGATCGCCTACACAGGGATCGAGACCGTCTCCAACATGGCCGAGGAGGCGCGCGACCCGGACGTGGACGTGCCGCGGACGGTGAACTACGTGCTGCTCGCGGTCCTCGGGATCTTCGCCGGCATCTCGATCATCTCCCTCATGGCGCTGCCGGTCACGCAGGACGCGGCCGGCCACTTCAGCACCGCCCTCGGGACGACCTACAAGGAGGACCCGGTCCTCGGCATCGTCTCGGCGCTGCCGATCGGCGACACCCTGCAGACGATCTTCCGCTACTACGTCGGCGTTCTCGCCGCCACGATCCTGGTGATCGCGACGAACGCCGGGCTGATCGGCATCTCGCGGCTGTCGTGGTCCCTCGCCGAACATCGGCAGCTTCCGCTCGCCTTCGCCAAGGTCCACCCGAAGTACCGCACCCCATGGTTCACGATCGCCCTCTTCTCGGTGCTGGCCGGGCTGCTCCTGATCCCGGGCCAGACCGACTTCCTGGGCAATCTCTACAGCTTCGGCGCGATGCTGTCGTTCACCACGGCGCACGTCTCGATCATCGCGCTGCGCTACAAGGAACCCGACCGCAAGCGCCCCTACCGCGTCCCCTGGAACGTGCCCTTCCGCGGCGGCTACCTGCCCCTCGCGGCGGTGCTCGGCGCACTGGGGACCTTCACGGCCTGGGTCTCGGTCCTGGTGCTCCACACCGAGGCGCGGACGGTCGGCGTCGCCTGGATGGTGATCGGGATGACGGGCTATTTCGTCTACCGCCGCCGCCTCGGCCTGGATCCAAAGGAGGTCCAGCGACTCCCGCGCAAGGCCTCGCCCGACGGGTTCAAGGAGCTCGGCTACGCCTCGGCGCTCGTTCCGATCTTCGGCACCGACGTGAACGCGCGGGCCCTGCGCAAGGCGGCACGGCTGGCGGGCGAGGAGGCGGCGGTCGACGCCGTCTACGTGATCGAGGTGCCCGCCCAGCTGTCGCTGGACGCCGGGATGCAGGAGGAAGAGGAGCTCGGGCGGCAGATCCTGGACGCGGCGACGCTCGGCGCACGGGCGAACAAGCTCAAGATCCGCACAAGCCTGATCCGCACCCGCAATCCCGGCGCGGCGCTAGTGGAGGAGGCCCGCCGGCGCCGCTCCGAGGTGATCTACATCGACACGGACCACGCGCCGGCCAGCGAGCAAGCCTTCGGGCCCACCGCCCGCTACCTGCTGGACAAGCGGCCCTGCCGGATCGTGATCGAGACGAACGGCGGCCCGCATCGATCCCGCCGGCCCACCATTCTGGCGTGACGAGTCTCGTTCTCAACCGGCTGAGGGTGGCGGTCCGCCGGCGGCAGCTCGACGCGGCTCTCGCGAGCGGCGCCGATCCGGCGGCCGACCCGGCCCTCGCGCTGCGTGCCAGGCAACTGCGCGCGCCGCGGACGCGGTCGGCCCTGGCCAACACGCTCGTAAATCTGCTCGGCGCGGCCGAGGAGCCGCCGGGCGCGTGGCACAAGGGCGATCCCCGCCCTCCGCTCGAGCGGGAAGCGGTCCTCGCGGCACGACCCGAGCTGCTGGCGCTCGTCGACCGCCTCATGCAGCCCGGCGAGATGTCGCCGCGGTCCCTCGCCGCAGCGTCCCAGCTGGCATGGGACCCCGCGAGCCCGGTCTACGCGGGCAACTCGAGCGAAGGCGTCGCCGAGTTCGCGCGGATGATCCGCGGCTAGATTTTGGCGGGTGCACTCCCGCCGCGAGCTCTACGACCCGAGCGCGCTCGAGCGCTACAT
>JBJMLJ010000182.1:0-4553 GCA_045805365.1 Thermoleophilaceae bacterium | reverse complement strand
TAGACCCGGTCGCAGCCGGCCTCGGCGTAGCGGGAGAGCAGCTCCGCGCAGTGGTCCGCGGAGCCGACGCAGACCTGTGCAGCGAGCTCGGCCGGGTCCCGTCCGCCCAGGGCCGGGGCCAGCTCGTCGGCGAGCACGCGACCGACCTCCGCTGGATCCTCCGAGACCCAAGTCCACATCGTCGCCAACCCGCTGGGAAACCCGGCGGGCAGCGCCGCGCGGCCGGCGGCGAAACCCTCGGGCGTCGTGTTGTAGGCGGACGCCAGCCAGCCGTCGCCGGCGCGGACCACCCGAGCGAGCCCCGCGGCCGAGCCCCAGCTGCCGATCCACAGGGGGATGCCGTCCTCGCGGAAGGGGGACGGGGCGAGCTCGAGGTCGGGCGGCAGGGCGTAGTACCGGAGACGGTCCGGCATCGGCTCGCCCTTAAGCAGCGCCCGCAGCACGGCGATCGCCTCGTCGAAGCGCTTCCAGCGCTCCTCGAAGGGGATGCCGACCGCCTGGTAGTCGCGCTCGGAGGAGCCCGGGCCGAGTGCGGCGACCAGGCGGCCCTCCGACAGTACGTCGATCCCCGCGAGCGTCTTGGCCAGCGCCACCGGACCTCGTACGACGGCGAGCGAGATGGTCGTAGCCAGCTCCATGTCGCCGGAGCGCTCGATCATGCTCGCGAGGGCCGAGGGCCCGTCGAGCCAGGGCGTCTGGAAGACGAGATGGTCGTTCGCCGAGATGGCGGCGAAGCCGCTCTCCCTGGCCGCGTCCACCGCTCGTTGGAGGCGCCCCATCGACAGCGGCTCCTCTCCGAGGCGCATCAGCGGCAGGTGGACGGCGAGCTCCACTAGTCGGCCCGCGCGTAGCGGAGGTAGACCACGCGGGAGCCGAACGTCCGCGTCTCGCCGAGCTCCAAGGCGATCCTCTCCTCGAGGGCCGGGAAGTAGGGCGTGCCGCCGCCGAGGATCACCGGGCTCACGAACAGCCGGTACTCGTCGACCAGGTTAAGCTGGATGCAGCTCGCCGCCAGGCCGGCGCCACCCACCGCCAGGTCCTTCCCCGGTTCCTCCTTCAGCCTGGCGACCTCGTCCGCGAGCTCACCGCGGGCGAGCGCCGTGTTGCTGCCTTCGACGCTCTCGAGCGTGCGCGAGAAGACGAGCTTCGGCGTGTCCCGCCAGATCCGGGCGAACTCCACGACCGGTTCCGATGCCGAGGGGTCCTGGCCGGCCGTCTCCCAGAACCTCATCGTCTCGTACAGTCGCCGGCCGTAAAGCTGCACGCCGGTCTCTCGCGCCTGCTGATTGTGAAAGCGGTGCAGCTCTGCGTCCGGCGTGGACCAGTCGATCTCGCCAGCGGGCCCGGCGACGAAGCCGTCCAACGACACACCCATCGAATAGATCAGCTTGCGCATCTCAGAACCCCGCGTCGCGACGGCCGGCCTCGCGGTCGAGGTAGATGGCGAACTCCGTGATCAGCCCGTCGCGGACGGTGAACAGATCGGCGCCGGTGAGTGCCGTCTCGATGCCCTGGCCCCGCGAGGTCGCTACGACGTGCGTCAGGGCCAGCACTCGATCGCCCGACTCGATCAGGTCCTCGACCTCCACCTCGTACCTGTCCCAGACGCCGCGCCAGCGTCGCCAGCCCTCCCTCAGGCCGTCGCGACCGCCGTAGATCGCGACGTCGGGGATGCCGGAGCGGCTGAGCGGGGCGACCCATCCGGCGACAGTAGACCACGGCGCTTTGCCACAATCGGAGTCGATGCCGAGCCAAGATCAGATCAACGACGCCCTGCGGCGCGTCATCGACCCCGAGCTCCGGAAGGACATCGTGTCCCTGGGCATGGTGCGCTCGATCGAGCAACCGGAGCCGGGCCGCGTCGACGTGGTGGTCTCGCTCACGACCGCCGGCTGCCCGATCCGCAACCACTTCGAGCAGGCCGTGGTCCAGTGCGTCAGCGAGCTGGATGGGGTCGAGCGGGTCACGGTCGGCTTCGACGTGCTCAGCCAGGAGGAGAAGGCGGGGCTGCAGCAGCGCCTGGGCCGGCAGGGCGGATTGCCCGAGGGAGCGCTGGCGGCGGTCAAGAACATCATCTGCGTCGGCTCCGGCAAGGGCGGTGTCGGCAAGTCCACCGTGACCGCGAACCTGGCCGCGGCGCTCCAGGTGGAAGGCCGCCCGGCCGCAGCGATGGATGCGGACGTCTGGGGCTACTCGATCCCGCGGATGCTGGGCGTGCACGGCAGGCCCAAGGTCTCGGGCGAGCGCAAGATCATTCCTCTGGACGCGGCCGGCGGGGTGCGGGCGATCTCGATCGAGTTCTTCCTCTCGGAGCCCGACCAGGCCATCACGTGGCGCGGGCCGATGCTGCACAAGGCGATCCGCCAGTTCCTCGAGGACGTCGACTGGGGTGAGCTCGACTACCTGCTGATCGACCTGCCACCCGGCACCGGCGACGTGTCGATGACGCTCGCCCAGCTCCTGCCGCAGGCGAAGTTCGTGATCGTCACGACCCCGCAGCCGGCGGCGCAGCACGTGGCCAAGCGGGCAGCGGAGACGGCGCTCCGCTTCGACCTCGAGATCGCGGGCGTGGTGGAGAACATGTCCGGCTTCACGACGCCAACCGGGGAGCGCTTCACGATCTTCGGAGAGGGCGGCGGGCAGGTGCTCGCGGACGAGCTGGACGTTCCCCTGCTGGGCAAGATCCCGCTTCAGGAGGAGCTGCGCATCAGTGCCGACGAAGGCCGGCCGCTGGTCCTCGACGATCCCGACGCGCCGGCGGCGCAGGCCCTGTTCCACACCGCCCGAGGAATCATCGCGGCGACTCCACAGGAGCTGCCGGTGATGCAGGCCCCATCCGGCCCGCCGCTACCGGAGGTAACCGGTACGGCGCTGCCGATGGCGCCCTAGTCCGCCTTGTAGTACTGGAGGTTGACGTCGGTGTACTTCGACCACTCGTCGGGAAGCTGGTCCTCGGCGAAGCAGGCGTCGACCGGGCAGGCCTCGACGCAGGCGTCGCAGTCGATGCACTCCTCGGGGTCGATGTACAGCTGCTCGACCGAGTCGTAATCGGGCTCCTCCGGGGTGGGGTGGATGCAGTCCACCGGGCACACCTCGACGCACGAGTTGTCCTTCGTGCCGATGCAGGGCTCTGCGATGACATAGGCCATAGCGAGCGCGGGATTGTACTGAGCGGCCAGTGTCACGACTTTGCGGCAAAAGGCTCAAGCCGAGCGCGGGCCTGCCGACAAGAATCCCATGGCCCCCGGTTCGTGGCTGGTGCCCACCGAGCTCGATCGCACGCGCATTGTCGACGCTCACGGTCGCATGCGCCGGGCGCGCGCCATCACCCTCGGCGCCATCGCCCTGACCCTGCTGGTGTGCCTCCCCTGGAACCCCTGGTGGACCTTCGTGCTCCTCGCCGTCGCGGGTGTCCCAATGCTCACCTTCGAGCTGCGCCTCAAGCGCTCCGAGCACCCTGAGCTCATCGCCGCCCAGACTCTGCTGATCACCCTCACGGTGCTCGCCATCGGCGCCGCGGGCACGGGCGGTCCGGACAGTCCCGGTCTTCCCTGGCTCGTCATCCCGGCCGCCATGGCCGCCACCCGCTTCCGCGGCACCGTGGTCGTGGCGTTCGCCGGCCTGACGGCGCTCGTGATCCTCGGCGTGAGCGTGCCCGTCGATCCGTCGGGCTTTGCTCACGATCCCCGCTTGGTCTTCACGACGCTGACGCTGCTCGGGGCGATGACGACCGTCACCGCCGCCCTCACCGGCGCCGAGCTGAAGCACCGCGACAACGCCGTCCTCGACCCCCTGACGGGACTGCTCAACAGGCAGGCGCTCGACTTGCGGTTGTCCGAGCTGGAGCAGCAGGCCGGCCTCGGCGGCGGATCGGTGTGCGCCATCGTGGCGGACCTGGACCACTTCAAGAACGTGAACGACACCTACGGCCACGAGCGCGGCGACGCG
Organism: Thermoleophilaceae bacterium; assembly: GCA_045805365.1. Lineage (GTDB taxonomy): Bacteria > Actinomycetota > Thermoleophilia > Solirubrobacterales > Thermoleophilaceae > DASXBA01. The sequence goes on along the minus strand of JBJMLJ010000182.1, from coordinate 605 downwards.
GTGCTTCAGGACTGCGCCTACGAGATGCGCAAGGCGCTGCGCTCCTTCGAGCTGATCTATCGCCTCGGGGGTGAGGAGTTCGTGGTCCTCCTCCCGGGCCTGGACGTCCGCCGGGGTGTCGAGGTGGCGGAGCGGCTGCGCGAGGCGATCGAGGGGATTCGCCCGGGCGATCTGGAGCTGACCGTGTCGCTCGGGGTCGCGGCGGCCGAGGGCGCCGGCGTACGCCAGGAGAGCCTGCTCCGCACCGCCGACGAAGCTCTCTATCGCGCCAAGCGCGAGGGACGGAACCGGGTCGCCGCGAGCGGCGAGCCCGAGGTCGCTGCGACTCTCGTACGCTGAGCGCGTGAGCGCCGCTGCCGAGCCCGATCCCTTCGCGGACGGGTTCACCGGCCCGATCGCGGGTCGCGCGCTGACTTGCGCGATCACCGTCGGCGTCTTCGACGCCCTCCACGACGAGCCCGCCTCGCTGCCCGAGCTGGCGGGGCGCCTCGGGCTCGACCCGCTCGGGGCCGAGACGTTGACCACGGCCCTGGTGGCGCTCGGCTACCTCGAGCTGGCGGAGGGACGTATGCGCAACACGGCGGTCACGGAGCGCCTCCTCGTGC
>JBJMLJ010000181.1:0-4416 GCA_045805365.1 Thermoleophilaceae bacterium | reverse complement strand
GCTCGGCGCGTAACAGGGACCGCGACGGTCATAGTGGAACCTCCGTCGTACTGCCGTTGACGTGAGGTCCGCTCCTCGGCCCGGTTGGCGGGGTCGAGGCCGTTCCCTCCACTCGAATCGATGCCCCGCCGGGGCGCGGGCAAAACTTTTAAATCGGCTAGCCGCGTCTGGCGAGGGCCGCGGCCGCCGCCCCGGCCACCGCCCCGGCTGCGCCCAGGGCGAGCCGGTGGCGCGACGCCCACCACTGGCCGCTGGCCGAGCGCGCCACGTCGTCGAAGGCGCCGTGCGCGCCGGGGTCGTCGCTGTTCGGCGACTGGAAGAGGTTGCCCTCGGCGTTGGTCGGGGTGGGCGGCGCGTCGGCCTGCTGACCCCCGACGGCGGTGCGGGCGAGGTAGCGCTCGGCGAGCCAGGGCGCCAGCTTGTTGCCGAGGATCGTGTACACGGTCGGCAGGCCGACGTACAGCTCCCGGCGGCGGTGATGGGCCGCCCAGTGCACGGCGTCAGCCGCGATCTCCGGCTGGAAGACCGGTTTCACCGGCATCGGGTGCTTCGGCATCTTCGAGCGGCAGTGGTCGAACTGCGGGGTGTTCAGGCCTGGGAGCTGCACCATCGTCAGGCGCACCTTGGACCCGCGGTGGCGCAGCTCCGTGCGTACTGACTCGGTGAAGCCCTTCATCGCGTGCTTGGCCCCGCAGTACGGCGCCTGGAGCGGGATGCCGCGGTAGGCGAGCGCCGAGCCGACCTGCACGATCGTCCCCCGGTCGCGCGGCAGCATCCTGCTCAGCGCGGCCCGCGTACCCCAGACCGCCCCCAGGTACGTCACCTCGGTGGCGCGCTTGAACTCGTCCGGCTCGATGTCGTCGAAGAAGGCGAAGACGGTCGTCATGGCGTCGTTGATCCAGACGTCGATCGGGCCGAGCTCGTCCTCGACGGCCGCCGCCGCGGATTCCACCGCCGCCGCGTCGGCGACGTCGGTGGGCAGCGTGAGCGCCCGGCCACCGCCCTCCTCGACCTCCCGGCGCGCGCCGTCGAGCGCGGCCTCGTTGCGGCCGATCAGCCCGACCGATGCGCCGTCGCGCGCGAAGCGGCGGACGATCGCGCGGCCGATGCCGGCCGTGGCGCCGGTGATGACGACTGTCTCGCGTTCAGCCATGGTTCGGCTCCAGCACGACCTTGATCGCGCCGTTCTCCTTCTTCTGGAACATCTCGTAGGCGCCCGGCGCCTCGTCGAGCGGGAGGCGGTGCGTGACCAGGTCGCTCGTGCCGAGCGGGTCCTCGTCGGTGAGCAGGGGCAGGATCTCGTCGGTCCAGCGGCGCACGTTCGCCTGGCCCATGCGGATCTGGATCTGCTTGTCGAAGAGGTCGCCGAGCGGGAAGTTCTGCTCGAGGCCGATGTAGACGCCCGAGATCGAGAGCGTTCCGCCGCGGCGGATCGAGCCCATGCAGGTCCGCAGCGCCTCGAGCCGGTCCATCTGCAGCTTGGTGGCCTCGAGGACCGAGTCGATCTTCGAGCCGGCGGCCTCCATCCCCACCGCGTCGATGGCGGCGTCCGCGCCGCGACCGGTCATCTCGAGCACCGCCGAGGCGGCGTCGTCGACCTCGGACACGTCCAGCGGCTCGACGCCGTGGCGCTCGGCCATCTCGAGGCGCTCGGGGACGAAGTCGACGCCGATCACCCGCCCCGCCCCGCGGTGGAGGCCGATGCGGCAGCACATCTGCCCGATCGGCCCGAGGCCGAAGACGGCCAGCGTGCCCCCGTCGGGGACGTCCGCGTAGGCCACGGCCTGCCACGCGGTGGGCAGCACGTCGGAGAGGAAGAGGAAGCGCTCGTCGGGGGGACCCTCGGGCACCTTGATCGGCCCGAAGTGCGCCTGCGGCACGCGCAGGTACTCGGCCTGGCCGCCGGGCACGCCGCCGTAGAGGTGCGTGTAGCCGAAAAGGCTCGCGCCCTTGCCGTGCTCGTGGGCGGCAGTGGTCTCGCACTGCGAGTAGAGCTGCTGCTCGCAGTAGAAGCAGCTGCCGCAGGAGATGTTGAACGGGATGACGACGCGATCACCCGGCGATAGGCCGTTCGTCTCCGGTCCGACCTCCTCCACGACGCCCATCGGCTCGTGGCCGAGGATGTCGCCCTCCTCGAGCTTGATCACCTTGCCGCCGTAGAGGTGCAGGTCGGAGCCGCAGATCGCCGTCGAGGTGATCCGCACGATCGCGTCCGTGGGCTCCTCGATCCTCGGGTCCGGGACCTGGTCGACCTGGAGCTTCTCCTTGCCGTGGTAGACGACCGCCTTCACTGGGCCTCCCTTGCTCCGATTCCGGTCAGGATCTCCTCGCTTCGCAGCCTGCCGCCCGCGCTCGGGTCGAGTGGCGGCGTGTCGCTGCCGGCGCCTTCGCGCAATCCGGCCAGCAGGTCGAGCAGCGCCTCGCCCGAGCGGTGCCGCGGTGCCCAGCCGAGCTCGGTCCGCGCTCGGCTGGTGTCCATGATCGGGACTGCCAGCGCCATGTCGACCCAGCCGGGTGGCGTCGGCTGCAGCCGCAGGCGCCAGGTCGCGTCGGCGGCGGCGCGGAGCAAGCGTGGCGAGACGGCGACGGGCCGAGCGCCGAGCAGTCGGCCGAGCTCGTGGCCGTCGAGCACCGGCTCGGCCGCGACGTTGAAGGCACCGCGGACGTCCGCATGGAGCGCGAGCCGGAACGCCTCGCCGACGTCCAGCGAGTGCACGGCCTGGAAGCGCAGCCGCGTTGCCCTCGGCACGACCGGGATCAGGCCGGGGCGGGCGAGGAAGCCGGGCAGGAGCGGTCCGGCGAAGAGCCGGCGGATCTCGGCCGCGGCCTCGCGCTTGAAGACGAGGGCCGGGCGCATCCGCACGACACGCAGCTCGGGGTGCCGCGCCTCGACCTCGTCCAGGATGCGCTCGACCTCCGCCTTCTGTCTCGCGTAGAAGGAGCTCTCGATGCCGTCGGTCGGCCAGCTCTCGTCGACCGCGCGGTCCTTCGGCCCAGGCGAGTAGGCGCCCACGGAAGAGGAGTAGAGAAGCGTGGGCACGCCCGCCGCGGCCGCGGCCTCGAAGGTCCTTCGGCTGCCGTCGACGTTGACGGCGCGGAGCTTCTGCAGGTCGCGCGAGGGCTGGATCAGCCACGACAGGCAGACGACCGCGTCCGCGCCCTCGAGGTCCGGGCGGAGGTCGTCCCTCGTGACGTCTCGCTCCCGCCAGTCGATGCCGGGCGAGGCCTGAGGCGCTCGACGGGCGATGGCGACGATCGAGGAGACCTCGGGATCGTCCCGCAACGCCCGCAGCACGCTGGTGCCGATGTTCCCGGTGGCGCCGATGACGACGACTCGCATGGCGTCCTGCTTTCCCGGTGCGGCGCACTTCCAAAAGCGCCGGTCCGTCAGCGGACAGCCGCGGCGGCGGCGCGCCGGCGCTGGCGCTCCAGGCGCCGGCGCTGCGAGCGGGCGCGCTTGATCAGCTCTTCGAAGTCGATCCCCCGCAGCCGGGAGTCGTCGCCGTAGGTGTCGCTGAGCGTCTGCCAGAGCGCCAGCTTCCCCTCCACCCCGAGCGCGAGACCCTCGAGCTCCTCGAGCCTGCTGAGCGGCGAGTAGCGCAGCAGCTCGCCGTTCAGCTTCAGCCGCCCGGCCTTCTCGCCGCTCCACGCGAGCGCGACCTTGAGCCGGTCCCGTCTCACCGACAGGCGCTCCATGATGTCCTCGAGCGTCCGGCGGTCCTCCTCGATCTCCTCGGCGAGCCGCTCGAGGACAGGGCCATAGCTGGTCGAGCGGTTGCTGCCCGCAACGCGCCGGGCGAGCTCCACGCCCGCGGTGGCGCCGGCCAGATGGTCGTTCAGGTAGATCGAGAGGCGGTCGTCGCCGAAGCCGAGCACCTCAGCCGCCCTTCGGGACGTCGCGGGCGCCCAGCGGGCTCACGGCCGGGCCCTGGAGCACGGAGCCGTCGCGGGCGAAGCGGGAGGCGTGGCAGGGGCAGTCCCAGGTTCGCTCGGCGTCGTTCCAGGCAAGGATGCAGCCGAGGTGGGTGCAGCGCGCCGACACGGCGTGAACGTTGCCATCTTCGTCGCGCGAGACCGCCACCTGGCGGCCGTGTCGCGAGACCACCCTGCCCTCGCCCGGCGCCAGGCCGTCGAGCGAATCCGCCGAGCGGCGGAAGATCCTGTCGGCCAGGAAGTGGTAGCCGACATTCGCGTTCTCCTTGGTCAGGTCGACGGCCGCGGCAACCGGCGGGACGCGGTTCGAGTCGAAGAAACCCGGCCAGCGGTTCTCCCGGTCGGCTATCTCGTCGGCGAGGATCCCTGCGGCCGCGGCGCCCATCGCGAGGCCCCACTTGCGGAAGCCGGTGGCGGTCCAGGTGCTTCGCGAACGGGGCGTCAGCTTGCCGACCAGTGGCGCCCCGTCCGCCGAGTAGTTGT